>JACQVA010000044.1 GCA_016210005.1 Deltaproteobacteria bacterium
CGTCGCGCAGATCCCGCTCCGCGTGCCACAGATCGTAGGCCTGCTGCATCCGCAGCCACAGGCCCGGCCCGTTGCCGCAGAATTTCCCCAGCCGCACGGCCATCTCCGGCGTCACGGCGGCGGTACCAGCCAAAATGCGGTACAACGTCTGGCGCCCGACGCGCAGTTGGCGCGCGGCCTCGCTGACGGCAACAGCTTGAGCTCCGGGAGCACATCGTTGCGCAAGATCTCACCCGGATGCGTCGGTTCTCGCCTCCGGTCGGCAGGAACGCTGTACTCTCTCATACTCGGCTCTCCATGTGCTCAATGGGGCCTTGCTCAGCTGCTCGCAGGCCGTCCGGCGCTGCCCAGCTTCGCCAGCAGTCCGCGAGGGGTCACGATGCTCAGCTTTGTTCGAGTGGCCACCCGCACGGTGAAGTGCCGTGTGTTCGTGGTGACGAGATGGTCCGGTGCCGCCCGTATTGCCGATACAAGGACCGGGACATCCGTCTGGTGGCGAATGAGGTGCCGATGGCGGTCGATCTCTTCGCGGGTTGGAAGCGGAACCGCTTCGGGTGTCACGGTGTGGAGGAGCTTCACATATGCATCGATGATCTCGTCGGCAACCGCGGCGTCTCGGTCAATCAGGTGCAGGAGATGGTCTTCGATTTCCCGGCGCACATATTCGGCCAGCACCAGCTTGAACGCTTTGGAGCGGGCAAGAACGAGGATGGCGCGGGATGCGCTCCTTGGAACCAAGAGGCCTTCCAGCACCACCCCAGAATCGAGAAACAGTCGGAGCGGCGGGGGCCGGTCAGCCCTCGCCATAGAGCTGCTGGAAAATCCGTCGCCGGGTCTTCTCCAGGCCCTTCAGTGCCCGGTGGACAGAAACGCCCTTGGCGGCCAGCGCGTCTTGGATACGCTCGGTCAGACCGTCAATGGTTGGGTCTGCAGGGACCACCATCACTCCCTTTCCCAGCGGAAACACCAGGACGCGGCTCCCCTTCGTCAGCTTCAGCCGCTTGCGGTAGCGGGGCGGGAGGGCGATGGTGCCGCTGTCTCCGACCCGCACGGTCTCAATTGTGGCAGCTGCTGCTTCCATCAGGCGACATCCTCCACGCTGACCCCCTCGATTTCAAGGCTGAACCTACCCTGCCGGAGGGGATGGCGCAACAGAAACGCGGACCGGAACGAGCACGAGTCACGAGCGCGAGTCACGATGATGCAGCAAAGTTCCGATTTCGGTGATCTACGGTGGTGGAGTGATGACGAGCGATGAACGACGGACGGGCCGATGCGAGAAACTCTTTGTCGAATCTTGTCCGCGGCGCTATGCGCTTAAACGCCTCAAGATCTGGCGCGCGAGGTACTCATTGATTTCCCGATGTCGAGGAATGGGCTGGGACACCTTGGTGTGTGGATTGTGGTACCAATCGTGTTTGCCACCGTGCCGGATCAGCACGCATCCCATCGACTCGATCTTCCTGATCAAGTCGTGGCGCTTCACGCGACCTGTAGCTCCGAGACCCGCCGCACCGCCGGGATGTGGCCGCTGGTCAGCTCTTGGTACAGATCGCGCAAGTGTTCCTGCAAGTCGGTGCGGGATTCCCCTTGGGTCATGTAGTCGGGGAACTCCTCCAGAAATCCCAGCCAGAACTCCCCGTCCCGCCAGTATACGTAGCGGAGGGTGCGTGCCCTCGCCGGCTGCGATGGCGTGCCGCGCAGCCGACCCTTGCTCGCGCCGCTGCGCGGCTCGTGTGTGCCGCGGGTCTTCATGGCCACACCATACGAATGGGCAACGGGAAGGTCAACGGGGCGACTCGCCTGGACCATGTCGTTATAGAAACCCGCCTCCCCAGTCCCCAGCCTCCAGCCTCTTCAAATGCAGCAAAGTTCCGATTTCGGTGATCTACGGCAGTGGAGGGATGACGACCGATGAGGGATGAGCGATGAGCGGGTGCGAAACCGTTTGGAGAATTTTGCCAATGGCGCTGTGGGTCACCGCGTGTGTCTCGGCCGCTTACCTGGGGGCCGCCAGCGCTTCGTGCTCCTCGCGTCCTTTGTGGTGGGTGGCTGCGTCGACTCGAGACGATGCAGCAAGGCATCAATTCCTTTGATCCTCGTTTGCAGAGCGACCCGGATCGAGGCCGCAGAGGCGCGCAGCACGGAGGTTCCGGGGAACAAGTGAATGGACCCAGATCGGGAAGATGGGCGAGCGCGTGCGGCGCTACTTCGCCGCCCCACTGAGGTGCAGCAACCGGGCCTGGGTGCCCTCCAGGATCGCGTCCCTGAGGAACGTGCTGGCATCGAGGATTTCGATGCCGATCAGATCGCCGGCCGCGTTCAGCTCCGCGGTGACGTTGGGACTCAACTCGACGCTGTGCTCCTCTTCTCCCTCGGCGACCACCAGGTGCAGGATGTCTTCGTGCTCGAAATACAACAGTTTCGGTTTGCTCATGGCTGGTATCTCCCCACCCGGACACGCAGGTTCGTCTGCTGCCGGGTCGTGGCGTGAATCGTAATCGGGGTCAGCGTGTCGCCTGCCTGTTCATACGGGATCATGACGAGTCTGCGGCCATGCTTCCCAATCGCCACCCGGCGCTGGCTGGCCGTGTCGAAGTACCGCTCGTCGGAGAACCGCACAATTTCCTCGATTCCGGCGAGGTCGAAGCCTCGCACCCGTGCGCGGTGTTTGAGGTATTCGGTCCAGACCACCACCATTCAGGCTCGCCTTTTTCAGCCGTGTCGTGACACGCACAGATCGACCGTAGTCCATGGACCTGACACCGTCAATCAAAGTGCTGGTCGCTTTGGCCCGACAGCCGCAGCGCCGCGTCGAGCCGCGGCCTACACCTCACGAGCACGAGTCACCCTTCGACAAGCCTGTCCCGAGCGCCGTCGAGGGGCTCAGGGCCGGCTCAGGTACGAACACGACCTCTGGCTTGCCCCTTTTGTTACCTTTCACCTTTTACCTGTGCTTCACGACCATGCAGCAAAGTTCCGATTTCGGTGATCTACGGCGGTGGAGGGTCAGGGCGAATGGAGCGGTGCTTTGTGGGGCTGAAACCGAGTGACCACCACGAAGAACACGAAGGCCACGAAGTGCGGCTACAGAACAAAGCGTTAGAGCCCGTCCTTCAACAAGTGGACGGGTGCAGATCGGAAAGATTGGCAGCCGGCGGCCATGACTATGACAGCGACACCCGGGAACGCTGAGGACACCACGTCCGGCGTGGTCGTCAGATCCGAGCGAGCTGCGGCAGGCGGTCGAAATGGTGGTCGCGCGCGTACAAGGTCAGATTGTGCTGGAGCACCAGTGCGGCAATCCAGATGTCATTGGTTGGAATTGGGGTCCCCTGTGAACGGAGCTGACGGTAGACCGACGCATAGTGGTGGGTGGTCTGCTCATCCGGGAACAGCACCTGGACCCCATCCTTCATCAAGAAGCGCCGGAGGGTTCGCTCATTCTGAACGCCACGTTTGCCCACCGCGAAGCCCGCACGCAACTCGGCAAGCACCACGAAGGGTACACAGATGCCTTCGACGCCTTCGAGGGTTTCTGCCACACCAGCCACATCGCGGCACAGGTCGGTATACCGGTTCGTGTCGATGGCGAGCTTCATCGCCACAGGTTCTTGTCGATCTGATGCTGATCGGCAAGCGCCGCGTCGAATTCCGGATCGTCCACCCACGTGCCGGCAAGATCGTGCAGATCTCGGTAGCGCACCGGTTCCACCGCGGTATCGAGCCCCCGCTGCATCGCCTCGACCGCGACCTCGTGGAGGCTCTTCCCTTGCGCTCTGGCCCGGCGCCGAAGCGCTGCGTCGAGCCGCCGCGGGATACTGCGAAGCGTGTATTGCATGCAGGTCTTGTAGTAAGAGCAGGCGCCCAGCGCAAGCGGTGCTCGGGAGGGCACGCAGTCGCGTGCCGAAGCAGAAGTAAGGCTCACTGCTGCAACCGTCCCCCAGCCTCCAGTCCCGAGCCTCCAGTCCCAGTATCCGACGCAGCAAAGTTGCGATTTCGGCGATCCACCGTCGTGAGCGATGAGTGATGAAGGATGAGGAATGAACCGATGAGCGGACTGACGCGAGAAACCGTTTGTCGAATTTTGTCCATGGCGCTATGCATCACGTGGCGTGCCGAGGCAACACGTGCACGGATCTCTTTCGGGACGGCGGATGGGCAGCGACGCAGCAAAAGGGAAGTTTGCGTGAACATCCTTCGGAGGGATGGCTCCGGGCAAGCGACGCATCGACATCACCAAATCCCTCAGCGGGCAACGATGCCAGGGTGCTCCGTCACGAGTGACGACGACGCAGCAGAGGTCAGGTTTCTGAGATGAAGCGGTCCGGCGCAACGAAAGTGAGTGGCTCAGCTCTGCGCGCCGATTTCGCGGAGGATCGCGTCGAGTTGCTGCTTGAGCGGAGGCAGGTCGCGTTGCGTAATCCCACAGACCGCGTCGCCCGTCATAGCGGTACTGCGCTCTTCAATACTTCGTCGCGCAGGTACGGGCTCACGGCGGCCTCGGTCACGACATCGACCGAGCAGCCAAGGAGATCCTCGACGTCCTGCTTGATGGCGATGAGATCCAACAAGGTGCTCTCGGGGGCCAGTTCGACGAGAAGGTCGACGTCGATGCTTGGAGTCGGCTCGCCGCGCGCGTGCGAACCGAACAGCCGAACGTTGCGGGCCCCATGGCTGGCCGCGATCCGTGCGATCTCCGCGCGCTGTGCCTTGTTGAGGTTCATGATCCGGCGCCTCCCGACCTGCGCTTCGCTACCAGATCACATCCAGGCCTGTCGCTCGAATCTGCCCGTCCCGGGTGACCAGCGGCAGGCCAAGATGCAGGGCGGTCGCGGCAATGATGCGATCCGGCATGTCGGGAACTTGATGGCGTGGCACGCGCTCGACGGCTCGGGCAATCGCTTCATCCAACGAAACGACGCGAAAGCCGGAGTCCTCTTGCTCCAGCGCCGCCTGCAACTGTTCCCAATCGGGCCGGGGGATGCGCCCTTTTTCTACCAAGTAGACGAGTTCGACTACAGAGATCGAGGGAACCAGGATCGGGTCGCCTGCGGCTATCGCGGCAGCCATGCGGTTCCTCGCCGTCACCGACAGACGAAACGACTGAAGAAGATACCAAGCCGCCGCGTGCGTGTCTGCAACAACGGAGGCCATCAGATGTCGCTACGCGGGAAGTTGCCCCACATCTCGCGGCGAGCCTCGGCGATATCCTCCGGTGAAACGTCAAATCCCTTCCATAACCCAGCCGGATCACGAAGCGGGTGCTTGCGTTCATGCCGCGCCCGAAGGAACTCGACGAAGTCCAGCACCTCTTGCTGTTGGTCCACCGGTAAGTTCCTCGACTTCTCGGCAATGATCTCCCAGGTCGTCATGGATGCCCTCCGTCAAATCGCAACTGCCAGCCGCCATGATGTCGCAGGGAGCGCAACAAGTCCACCGGTACCGCCAACAGGCACGAGTCACGAACACGCGGCACGACCATGCAGCAAAGTTCCGATTTCGGTGATCTACGGGAGTGGAGGGATGAGGGATGACGAGCGATGGGCGGACTGACGCGAGAAACCGTTTGTTGAATCTTGTCCATGGCGCTATGCACCACGCGGCGTGTTGCGGCAACACATCGACATCACCAAATCGTTCAGGAGGGGCAACGATGCCCGGGGGCTCCGTCACACGTGACGACCGCGCGGCGCAGAACGGCTTCGAGTCGGTGGTTCAATGCGAGCTGTCAACTCGCAAGCCGACGGGCCGGAATCCTATCTACCTCGTCGCGCAGATCCCGCTCCGCGTGCCACAGATCGTAGGCCTGCTGCATCCGCAGCCACAGGCCCGGCCCGTTGCCGCAG
>JACQVA010000045.1 GCA_016210005.1 Deltaproteobacteria bacterium
CGCATGGATTACACGGCGCAAGGCCACGCCGTGGGCTTGGCGCAGCGCATGGAACAGCTCGCCGAACCCGGTGCGATCTACCTCACCGAGCACACGGCGCGTCTGATCGAGGGGTGGTTCCGCCTGCGTGATCTCGGCGCGTTCACGGTGAAGGGCGTGGGTGAGCCCGTCGGCGTGCGCGCGCTCGAAGGCACCGGCCCGCTGCGCACGCGCCTCGATGTCTCGCAGGCGCGCGGCTTCTCACGTTTCGTCGGCCGCGCGCATGAGATGGAGCAACTCGAAGCGGCGCTGGCCAGCGCCCTCGAGGGCCGCGGGCAGTTCGTCGGGGTCATGGGCGAGGCCGGAGTCGGAAAGAGCCGTCTATGCCACGAGTTCGTCGAGCGCTGCCGCGCGCGCGGCATTCCTGTCATGGAAGCGCATTGCCTGCCCTACGGGCGCTCGCTCCCGCTGCTGCCGGTGATCGAGCTGGTGCGCGCCTTCTACGGCATCACCGAGCGCGACGATCCCGCCGAGGCGCGGCGCCGGATCGCCGGGACGTTGGTGCTCCTCGACGAGTCCTTCCAAACCGACCTGCCGCTGGCCTTCGACTTCGCCGGGTTCCCGGACCCGGATCGCCCGCCTCCCAACGTGGACCCCGAGGCGCGGCGCCGGCGCGTCCTCGATTTCGTGCGCCGCCTGTTTGCGGCGCGCAGCGCCCGCGAGGCCGCGGTGCTGCTCATCGACGACCTGCATTGGATCGACGCCCAGAGCGACGAGTTCATCGCCCAGATCGTCGACTCGGTGGCCGCCACCCGCACGCTGCTCTTGCTCAACTTCCGTCCCGAGTACGACGCCGCGTGGATGGCGCGCCCCGACCATCACCGCATTCCGCTGCGGCCGCTGGGAGCAGAGGCTGCGGACGAGTTGCTGCGCGACCTCCTCGGCGGCGATCCCTCACTCGAAGCACTGCGCGCGCACCTCTGCGAGCGCGCCGGCGGGAACCCGTTCTTCGCCGAGGAATTGGTGAGTGCGTTCGCCGAGTCGGGCACGCTCGCCGGCGAGCGCGGCGCGTACCGGCTGGTGCGCGACCCCGGAGAGATTGCCCTGCCGGCCACCGTGCAGGGCATTCTCGCGGCGCGCATCGACCGCCTCGGGGAGCGCGAGAAGCGCGTTCTGCAGAGTGCGGCGGTCATCGGGCGCGAGCTGGACGAGCCGGTGCTCGAGCGGGTGGCCGGCTGTTCGGGTGCCGAGCTGGCCGCGGTGCTCGACGCGCTCCGGCGGGCCGAGTTCCTGCACCCGACCGCCCTCTATCCCGTGGCGCGCTTCGCATTCAAGCACCCGCTCACGCAGCAGGTGGCCTACGAGTCGCAGCTCGCCGAGCGGCGAGCGCGGCTGCACGCCGCCACGGCCCGCGCCATCGAGGAGTTGGACGGTGCCCGACTCGACGAGCGCGCCGCGCTTATTGCGCATCACTGGGAGTGTGCCGGCGAGCCGCTGACGTCGGCACACTGGCACCGGCGCGCGGCCAACGCCGCCGCGGCCCGCGACTCGCGGGCGTCGCTCCTCCACTGGCGTCGCGTGCGGGACCTGGCCGCCTCCTGCGAAGAGAACCCGCAGACACTGGCCCTGCGGGCCGAGGCATGCCGCGAGATCATCTTTGCGATGTGGTCCGCGGGCGCGCAGGAAGCCGAGGAAGCGGAGTGGCAGGCAGTGTATGAGGAGGGAGAGGCGCTGGCGCGCCGCAGCGGCGACCAACGTGCTCTGGCGACGCTGCTGAGCGGGATCGCGGGCCTGCGCGGCTTTCGCGGCGAACACCGAGCACAGGTCGAGCTGCTCGAGCGAGCGCTCCCACTGGCCCGGGAGGCCGGCGACTTCGCGCTGCAGGCATCGCTCTATCAACGCATCGGCTGGGCGTGGAACCTCGCCGGCGACAACCACCGAGGCCTCGAGTGGACTGAGCGCGGGATTGCCTTCTGCGAGACCGACCCCGCACGGGCGGGGCGGGTGAGCCCCTTCGACACTTTCGCGTGGCTGCTCGCGCAGCGCGGCTGGTGCCGAATGGCGAAGGGGCAGCTCGTGGACGCCGAGCGCTGTTTCGAGCAGGCGCTCGCGGTCCTGCGCGAGAAGGACGACGCGTTCACCTGTGGATACGCCCGCGCCGGACAGTCTTCGCTTGCGTGGGTGCGCGGCGACCGCGAGGGCATGCTACGCATGGCGGCCCTGGGTCTCCAGGAGGCTCGGGACCTCGCGGAGCCCATGGCGGAGGTGATGGTGCGCGGGTGGCTCTCGTTGGCTCTTCACGAGGGTGGCCACCCGGCCGAGGCCGTTGCGGAATACGAGCGGACGTTGCTGCTGTTCCGGGAGTCGGGCATGGGCATCGTCGCCGTTTTGGCGATCCAGCACGCGGGGCTCGCGCTCGCGGCCACGCGCGCCGGGGACGAGCGGCGGGCGCGTGCGGCGCTGGCCGAGCTGGACACACTGCTGGGTGCTGCGCCCGAGCTCGCCGAAAGCCTCCCGCGGCACTGGCTGTTCCGTGCCGAGGCCGTGCTCGCGCTCGACGGCGCCGGCGGCCGTACCGAGGTGGAGGCCGCCCTCTCCCGGGTCCTCGAGGCGGCGCGCGAACGCGGCTGGAACGCCGAAGAGCCCTTCGCATTGCGGCTGCGCGCGCGCCTGGCGCGTCTGCTCGGCAACGCCCCTGCAGCCGAGCGCGACCTGCGCGAGGCGCAACGCCTCTTCGAAGCGATGGGCGCGCCGTTGCGCGCCGCCGAGTGCGAACGGGAGCTGGCCGGATGACCTGCGCCGAAGAGTGATGCGGCCTACGCGCTCGCGAAACCGGCGTGCAACGGCTCTTCTCCGTTGCGCGCCGGCGGGTTATGCCGGCTCGATCGGCTGCTCCGGATCGACGGCGAGCCAGCAGCCGGCTGCAAATAGGTACAAGGCGGCAACGCTGAACAGCGGCGCTTCCCACGACTCCCAGCGCTGCAAGCACAGGCCGACGACCACCGGGCTGAGTGCGCCGCCGAGGTTTCCAAAGGTGTTCATCGCGCCGCTGACCACGCCCGCGTGCAGGCCGCCGATTTCGAGGCACACGGCCCAGGCGGGGGCGACGCCGAGGGCCGCCAGGCCGGCGGCGGCGCTCAGTAGCAAAGCCGAGGTGATCGGCTCGCGGGTCAGCACCGCGCCGATGATGGCGGCGGCGGCCAGCGGCAGGCCGATTACCCCCGGCGTGCGCCGGCCGGCGCGGCTGCCCCAACGATGGGTCAACCGATCGCTCAGCCAGCCGCCGGCGAACACGCCGGCGGCGATTGCCAGCAAGGGCAGCGCGGCTAGCCACCCCACCTGTTTCAAATCAAAACCGCGGGCGCGTAGCAGATAAGTGGGCAGCCAGGTCAGATAGAAATACCAGCCGTAGATCGCCCCGCCATACATGAGGCAGAGCGTGAGCAAGGTGCGGCTGCGCAGCAGCAGCGCCCACGGCACCTGGCGGTGCCCATGAAGCTGTCCGCGGTTTTCCGCCAGCAACTGCAACTCGGCGGCGTTGACGCCGTGATGGTCGTGTGGATCGTCACGAAACCACCACCACCAGGCGATCGCCCACACGACCCCGACGGCGCCGAACAGTGCGAAAGCCTGGCGCCAGCCGACAATCCCGAGCAGCGCCACCACCAGCGGCTGCGTCAGCGCACCCGCCAAAGCGCCCGCCATGATCAACAAGCCGAAGATGCCGCCGCGCAAAGCCGCCGGCAGCCAGCGGGCATAAACACGGGCACTGGCCGGGAACGCGCCCGCTTCACCCAGGCCGAAAAGCAACCGCACGATGAACAGCGAAGCAAAGCCGCCAGCCAGGCCGGTGGCCGCAGTCATCGCCGACCACCACACCACGATGCGCGTCAGGGCCAGCCGCGCGCCAAAGCGGTCGGCAAACCAGCCGCTCGGTACCTCGAACAGCGCGTACGCCAAGGTGAAGGCGCTGAAGACGAAACCCATCTGCGTGTCGCTGAGGCCGAGATCGCTCTTGATGGCGGGCGCCGCCGTCGCGATGCAGACGCGGTCGAGATAGGCAACCGCGATCATCGCCAGCGTGAAGGCCACGACCGTGTAGCGCACGCGCGTGGGCGCGAGAGCGGGACGCGGCGGGGACACCGTACTCATGGCGCAGCCCGGAGCCGCTACGAGCGGCCCTGGGTGTACTTGATGATCTCGGCCTTTTCGAGCGTCACCAGACCGCCGCCGCCGGCGGCTTCCATCAACTCGTCGAGCGCGGGCAGGGCGGCGCGAATCTTATCTTCGGTGTCGACGATCTCGATGATCACCGGCAGGTCTTCCGACAGGCGCAAGATCTTGGCCGTGTGGATGCGGCTGCCGGCGCCATAGCCCTCGATGCCGTGCCAAACCGTGGCGCCGGCCAGGCCGAGTTCGCGCGCCTTGCGCACCAGCGCCTCGGACAACGGCCGCCCGTGGCAGCGGTCGGATTCGCCGACGAAGATGCGCAGCAGCTTGCCCTCTCCGGTTATCTTCATGTGCCCCCGCTACAGCCAGCGCGCCAGCAAGTCACCCAGCCACACCGCGCCGCAACAGGTGATGATGGTCAGCGCCAGGTTGACCATCGCCGCCGCCAGGCTGCCGTCACGCAGCAACGCCATGGTTTCGTAACTGAACGCCGACATGGTGGTGAAGCCGCCGCAGAAGCCGACGGAGAGCAACAGTCGCACGTCGGCGTTGATGAGTCCGCGCTCGAGCGAGAGCGCCATCACCAGCCCCAGAACGAAGCTGCCGGCAACGTTGACCGAAAGTGTCCCGAGCGGAAAGTCCCAACCGTTGAGGCCCTGGACCGCGCCTGCCAGCCAATAGCGCGCCAGCGACCCGACCGAGCCCCCGAGGCCAACCAAGGCGATGCGCATCACAGCGTCGCTCAAACCACAGCCCGGACGCCGACACAAGCCGGCGCGCCCGAGCGGGTGTACGCCGAGCGCGCGATACGGCGGTAGCAGCCGCGCCAACATCGCCAATCTGGTTGTTCTCGCTTTCGGACTGAAACTCAACGCGCTTGAGAGCGCCGGCCGGTGACGGCGCTTGACGCGCGACCGCGACATGGTCTAAGCGCGGCAGCAGTTCGACCGATGTAAGGAGGGGACGATGTCAACTCGTTCGTGGTGGGCGTGGGCGGGTGCTGCGCTCGCGGGGCTATTGGCGCTGGGTCAGGCTGGAGCCACACAGCCGACCTGGACGCCGCAGTTTTGGAAGAACGAAAGCACGCTCAAGCTCTGCACCACCGTGCCGGATGAAGGTTCTTACTGCTTTCCCGTCTGGTTGGTGGTTCTTGACGACGACGTCTACGTCCGCCTCGGCTCTCGCGCCGCAGAGCGCGTGAGCAAGAACAAGAGCGCGCCCTTCCTGCCGGTGGAGATCGGTGGGCGGCGCTACGAACAGGTGCGGGCGAGCGAGACCCCAGACTACGCCGAGCGCGTGGCCCAGGCGATGGCGAACAAGTATTGGAGCGATATCTTCGCCCGACTTTTTTCCCACCCGCTGACGATGCGCCTGCGCCCGGACCAGCCGCCACCGCCCTGAGCAGTGCCAGTGCGGCCGGCGCGCTATTGCGCCAGCCAGAGCCACGGCGAAGTCAGCTGCCGCCTGCAACTGGTGCTGGGCCCGCGCCCGGCAAAGCCGAACCAAACCAAGGCCGGCGCGGGAGAACGGAGCGGTAAGCGCTGAGCCGCACCCGCGGCGCAACCCCGCGGGCGCTTACGCCAGCGTCCCGCCGCAGCTGGAGCCGGCGCCGGCCTCAGCGCGGCACGACGAAGATGTCGGCGGCGATTTCCGGCTCGAGCGCGATGTCGGTGCCACCGACTTGGATCATGAAGGCCGGCAGCCGCTGGTGCAGCCGCAACTCGGCGCCGGGCACGACGCCGAGGGCGCAGAGGCGATCCAGGCGCCGGTGGGAACGGGAGGCGATGAACACGATGCGGTACTCGCCGCTGATGCTGCCCTCGCTCAGCGGCGTTACCAGCGGCCGCACCTCACGGGTGAAGATCTCGCAGCAGCGCCCGCGCGGAATCGGCCGGTCGTGCGGGCAGGTCGGCGGATGGCCGAGAAAGGCGCAGACGCGGTCGGTGGCTTCCTCGGACAAAATGTGGGAGTGCTCCAATTCACAGGCGCCCGCCTCCATGGCGGCGGTGTCGACATGAATCACGTCGAAGAACAGCCGCTCGGCCAGCCGGTGGCGGCGGATTACGCCGGCAGCGCACTCGTCGCCAGACGCCGTCAGCTCGAGCCGGTCGTGATTGACGGCCACCAGGGCGCGCCGGGTGGCTTCCGCCAGCGCCGCCGGCGCGTCGAAGTCAAAGGCTTCACCGGCAAGGGTGGGCCGCAGCGGCACGCCCTGCTCGCGCACCGTCCAGAGCCGCTCGAGAAGTTCCTCAATGTGCTGCTCGATGGTCATCGCGGGCGCAGCGTAGCGCGTTCGTGGTGCCGCGTTCAACTCATCCACGCGGCGCTCATCCACGCGGCGCCGCGCTGCCGCTAAACCAGCGCGACAGCCAGCGGGTCAGCCGGGTTTGCGCCGGTATTTCGTAGCCACACGACGGGCAACTCAGGAGTTGGCAGCCGCGCTCGAGCGGGCAGCCGGTGTGGCAGGCGCGGCCGTCGGCTTGGGCGTACTGCGTGCCGCAGAGCGGGCAAGTGATTTGAGTATCGGTGGAATTCATCGCAGGCCGGCAAGGCGCAGCGCGACGTTGACGGCGGCGCCGACGACAAACGCGAACGGGAAGATGAACGCCGACATCGCCAGCGCCAGGCGCAGCCCGTGTTCCTTCACGATGACGAAGAAATTCGCCACGCACGGCACGAACAACGTGATCGTCACCAGCGCCACCACGGTCTGCACCGGGGCCAGCAAGCCTTGTTGGAACAGCGCATAGATACCAGCAGAGCCGTAGTCGCGGCGGAAGAAGCCGACCAAGAACGCCTCCGCCGCCTTGGGTGGGAGATTGAGCAGCCCGACCACGGCCGGCTCGCTGGCATGCACGATCTTAGCGAGCGCGCCCGTGGCATCGAGCACGAACAGCACGAAGGTGCCGAGCACGAAAATCGGCACGGCCTCTTTCAGATACCACTCCAGCCGGCCGACGGTCTTGAGGACGATATTGCCCAGCTGCGGCCGCCGAATCGGAGGCAGCTCCAGAATCAAGTCCGAGCGCTGCCCCGGCAACAGCCGCGCGGCCAAGAAGCCGACGGCAAACAGCACGCCGAGCACGACGCCCCCCCAAACCATCGGCGCCCATATCGGCAATGCGCCGAACAGGCCGAGGATCACCCCCAGCTGCGCCGAGCACGGCACGCCGAGCGCCAGCAGCAAGGTCACCAATACCCGCTCTTTGCGCGTCTCCATGATACGTGCGGTCAGCGTCGCCATGGTGTCGCAGCCGAGACCGAGGATCATCGGCAACACCGCCTTGCCGTTGAGTCCCATGCCGCGAAAGATACGGTTCACGATCACCGCCAGCCGCGGCAAGTAGCCTGAGTCCTCCAACACTGAAAAGGCGAGGAAGAAGGCGGTGACAATCGGGAAGATGATCGCAAAGGCGTAAGTCAGAGCCACCGTCACGACCCCGTACGGCCCGATCAACATATCCCGCACCAAGTGCAGGACATAGCGCGCTACGTCCGATGACGGATCGGTCAGGGCAACCAAACCGTCGAGCGCGCCCACCAACATCGGATTGAGGTAGCCTCCGAATAACGTCTCCTCGAAGAAATCGACCGCCGTGCCCGCCGCGAACACGCCGACAAAGCGATAGACGGTGTAGAGCACCACCAGCAAGACCAGCGGGCCCGTGCGGCGTGCGCTGGCCCAGCGCCCCAGGGCGGTGCGCATCTCGGCGGAGCGGTAGGCAGCTATCGCCGCCGCGGCAACCGCCAGCCACGCGCCCAGTCGTCCCCAACCCTCTGCCAGCAGAGGCAACAGGCCGAGATCGCCGAGGAACAACCCGACGCACCCGGTTAGAGCAGCGAGCGCGAGTGCGGCCTCACGCCCGCTGGTCACCGCCACGGCCGGCCGCTCCACGACTGCCGCGCGCGTGCTCGCACGCGCCATTTGCTCGGCGGCACGCACCCGCGCGCGGCTGAGTTGGTAGCCGACATGCGTGCCCAGGTACTGCTGTACCTCGCGGTGCGCATCCTCGATGGTGGCCAGGGTCGCAGCCGAGACGTGCTCGACCAGCCACTGCCTCAAAGTGTCGTCGCCGGCCAGGCACATCATCGACAGCCAGCGCGTCGCGACATGAAATCCCGAGAGCGGCCGCTCGATGCGCAGCAACCCCCGCTCAACCACCGCGGGATAGCGCACGCGCGCGTGGCTCACCGCCGCGCGGGCTATTGCCGGCGCGATTGCTGCAAGGCCATGCCCGGTAACCGCTACCGTCGGTACCACCGGTACGCCAAGCTCGGCGGCAAGTTTGCCGGTGTCGACCGATAACCCGCGGTCGGCCGCTTCGTCCATCATGTTCACCACCAGTACGAACGGTACGCCGGCCTCCGCCAGTTGGATCGACACGACCAACGCGCGCGCCAGGTTCTTGGCGTCCGCCACCTGCACCACGCAATCGACTCCCGCGAGCACGATGTCGCGCGTGACACGCTCGTCCTCGGAATTCGGGGTCAGGCTGTTCACTCCCGGCGTGTCGATGATTTCGAAGGTGGAGTCGAAGCGGGCGGGGGCGCGGGTGACCTCGACGGTGGTGCCCGGGTAGTTGCTCACGGTGGCGTATGTCCCGGTTAGAGCGCCGAAAATCACGCTCTTGCCTACGTTCGGGTTACCGACCAGAGCTATGCGGTGAAACCGTTGACGGGTGGCACGACTGGGCTCAGCGGATTCGCTCGGCCGCTCGACCACGTGCAAGTCCGCGCGCCGTGTTCCGCTCTGCCGTGGCATGCCTTCCCAATAGCGAAAGCGCAGGCTTCGTGGTAGCTGGTCGGCGGCAGGGGGTTTGCGGCCGGATTCCCGGCAACGGTCAGAGGCCATGGTGACGTTGGTCATAAGTAGTCTTCCAACCGGTCGGTAGGATACGACGAGAAACGGAGGTGTCCGTGAACAACGGCTGGACCCGACGGGATTTCTTGCGCGCCACTGGCGCTGCCGCGGTCACCCTTGGCCTTTCCAAGTTGGAGATCGCCCGTGCCGCCGAGCCGCCGGCGGCGACGGCGGGGACTGGCGCACCGTCACTCCCCAGCATTCCCGCGTACCGCACCTGGGAGGACGTCTACCGCCAGCGTTGGACATGGGATCGCGTTGTGCGCGGCACGCACACGATGACCAACTGCGTGTCGGGCTGCGCCTGGGATCTCTACGTCAAGGACAACATGGTGTGGCGCGAGGAGCAGAAGTCGCCGTACACCGCCTCGAACCCGCAGCTGCCCGATTTCAATCCGCGCGGTTGCCAGAAGGGTGCGTGCGGCTCGGTGCTGATGTACTCGCCCTCGCGCATCCGCTACCCGATGAAGCGCGCCGGCGAACGCGGCGAGGGCCGCTGGCAGCGCATCTCGTGGGAAGAGGCGCTGGGCACGGTGGCTGGCGCGATGGTTGATGCGATTGAGAAGGAAGGCCCGGCAGCGGTGCTGTGTTCGATGGGGCCGAACATCGGCGCCGGCGCCAACAGCGCGGCCCCGATGCGCTTCTTTCGCTCGCTGGGTTCGCCCACCATCGACTCGATGGCCCAGGTCGGCGATCTGCCGCTGGGTGCCGTCATCACCTTGGGCAACGGCCACCCCTGCGGATCGTCGGACGACTGGTGGCGTTCGTCGTACATCGTCATGTGGTCGTTCAACCCCTCGGCCACGCGTATTCCCGACGCTCACTTCCTGTGGGAAGCGCGCTACCGCGGCGCGCAGGTGGTGGCAGTGTGCCCGGACATGAACAACAGCTCGATGCACACCGACCTGTGGTTGAACCCGAAGCCCGGCACCGACGCCGCGCTGGCGCTCGGCGCCGTGCAGGTGATCATCGAGGAGAACCTCCACAATGCCGCCTTCATCGCCGAGCAGACCGATCTGCCGCTGCTGCTGCGCACGGACACGCGCCGCTTCCTGCGCCGGTCGGACTTGGAAAAGGGCGGCTCGGAGGAGGCCTTCTACGTCTGGGATGCGGCTGCCAAAGCGCCGGTGCCGGCACCCGGCAGCGGCGAGTCGAAGCAACTCGACAGCAGCGGGCTGAACATCGACATCAACTTCACCGGCAGTGTCACCATCAACGGCAAGCCGGTGAAAGTGCGCACCGTGTTCTCGCAGCTGCGCGAGCAGCTCGACGGCGCCTACCGCCCCGAGAAGGTAGCGGAGATCACCGGCGTTGCCGCCAACACCATCCGACTGTTTGCCCGTGGCTTCGCCAAGGCCAAGGCGGCGCTGATCCTGTCATCCTGGGGCCAGTGCAAGTTCCTGCACGCCGATCTGATGCAGCGCGCGCAGATTTTGCTCGCCTCGATCACCGGCAACTTCGGGCGGCCCGGCGGCGGCTGGCGCTCGGGCGGCTTCTTCGCCCCCGAGGGCTTTGCCCTGCTCGGCATTCAAGAGCGCCTCGGTCTGATCGACCTCGCCGGCTTTGCCGCCAAGAACTACTTCGACCCCGAGGAGACCGAGCGCTTCTTCTCCAGCTATTTCGTGCCCGGCAACATATGGCACCAGGTGCACGGCGATTTGACCGGGGTCTCGGGTGATCCCAAGCACGGCGACCAGAGCACGCCGCGGCCGGCGGCGGATTACCTGCGCGAAGCCCTGGAAAAAAAGTGGTTTCCGATGTTTCCGCAAAAAGGACGCGCCCCGCAGGTCATCCTCTCGATCTTCGGCAACGTCCTGCGGCACGCGCGCAACAACATCCGACTGCGGGAGAATCTGTGGCCCAAGGTCAAACTCGCCGTCGATGTCAACTTCCGCATGAACGAAACCGGGCGCTGGGCCGACATCATCCTGCCGGCGGCGTTCTGGTACGAGAAGGCCGACCTCAAGTACCTGGTGTCGTTCATCCCTTACGTCCACCTCGGCGACCGCGCGGTTGATCCGCTCGACGAGGCCAAGCCGGAGTGGGAGATCTTCTCGCTGCTGGCCGAAGCGGTGGCGGCCGAAGCGCGCAAGCGCGCGATGCAGCCGTACAAGGATATCGCCGGGGCCGAACGCGATGCCCGCCGGCTCGACGAAGCCTTCAGCGATCGCGGCCGCTTCGGCGCCAAGGACGAAGACAAGGCGCTGGAGTTCGTCTTCAGCTACTCCTCGATCACCAGCAAGCTCACGCTCGATGATTTCCGCCGCGAGGGTGCGATCCGCTTCAAGTCCTCCGGTGCACCCGGCGGTGCCGCCGGTTATTTCAGCGACTACTCGGAAACCGAGCCGATGGTGCCGCACCAGTGGTTTGTAGGGAAGAAGCAGCGCTGGCCGACCCTGACCGGGCGCCAGCAGTTCTACATCGATCACCCGTGGTTCCTCGAATGCGGCGAAGCCCTGCCGGTACACAAGGCCCCGCCGCAAGCCGGCGGCAATTATCCGCTGGTGCTGAGCGGCGGCCACACCCGTTGGAGCATTCACTCCACTTGGCGTGATCAACGGCCGATGCTGCGGCTGCAACGCGGCGAGCCGGTGGTCTACATCAGCAGCCGCGACGCCGAAGAGCGCGGCATCCAGGATCACGATCTGGTGCGGGTGCGCAACGATCTCGGCTCGTTTGTCCTGCGCGCCAAGCTGGCGCGCTACGTGCCCCCGGGCATGGTGCTGGTGTACCACGCCTGGGAGCCGTACATGTTTCGCGAGGGCAACAGCGATCACGGCATTACCCCCAGCCCCTTCAAGCCCACCAACTTGGTGGGCGGCTACGGGCACCTGCACTGGGCCTACTCGCACTGGGAGCCGAATCAGGTCGATCGCGACACGCGGGTAGAAATCGAGCGCATCTGACGTTGCCGGGCGTGGTGGCGGCGGTCACAGGTGCGGACTCGGCGCTGGCCGCGTCTCGCTTAGCTGTGTTTTGACGCGCGCTGCCATCCGCGCTAAGCGATAGGTCAACTGACGATGGCTGTTCGCAAGCCCATCCGCTTCCCGCTCATGGCGCTCGGGATGCTCGCGCTTCTCGCCGGCATGTGGGGGGGCCTGCTGCGCATGGGCTGGGAATTGCCCCTGGCGCGGCCGCGACTGGTAGCACTGCACGGCCCGCTGATGGTGTCGGCGTTCCTCGGCACCCTTATCGGCCTGGAACGTGCGGTCGCGCTCGGTGTCACCTGGGCGTACGGCGGCCCGCTGCTGAGCGCGCTCGGCGGCGTGGTGCTGCTGGCGGGGGTTCCAGGTGCAACGGTGCCGGTGCTGCTAACCGCCGGCAGCCTCGGACTGGTGGCAATCTTCGCCGTCATTGTGCGCCGACAACCGGCGCTGTTCACTGTTACGATGGGGCTCGGGGCCTTGTCGTGGCTGGCGGGCAACGCGCTCTGGCTGGCCGGCAAGCCGATCTTCAGCGTGGTGGGCTGGTGGCTGGCCTATCTGGTGCTGACGATCGCCGGCGAGCGCCTGGAGTTGAGCCGCATGCTGCCGCAAACGGCCGCGGCCCGGGCGGCATTTGTAATCATCGTCGTCGTGCTGCTGCTCGGGGTGGTACTCGGCGGCGTCGGTTCCGACAGCGGCGCGCGGGTCACCGGCGCCGCCTTGCTGGCGTTGACGGCGTGGCTGCTGCGGCATGACATCGCCCGCCGCACCGTGCGCCAGGCTGGCCTCACCCGCTTCACCGCGGTCTGCCTGTTGTCGGGCTACGTTTGGCTCGCGGCCGGCGGGGCGCTGAGTCTATACGCCGGCGGGGTGATCGCCGGCCTGGAATACGACGCGACGCTACACGCCGTCCTGCTGGGCTTCGTGTTCGCCATGATCTTCGGACATGCGCCGATCATTTTTCCGGCGGTGCTGGGCGTGGCGGTGCCGTTTCGCCCCCGCTTCTACGCTCATCTAGTGCTGCTGCATGCCACGCTGCTGCTGCGCGTGCTCGGCGACCTGACGGCGGTGCTGCCGCTGCGGCAGTGGGGCGGCATGCTCGGGGCCGTTGCCGTGCTGATGTTTCTGGCCAATACCATCTGGGCCGTCCGCCAAGGCTGGATCGCCTCACAACGTGTGCGATTACAAAAGAGTCAACCCGGCGGCGCCAGCGGTCCAAGCGCTGGCGCTGTTGCCGGGTGAGGAGGTTCTGTGATCAACGAAGCGGAGATTTGGGAGGCTTTGCGGCAGGTGATCGATCCCGAGATCGGCGTCAACGTGGTCGACCTCGGCCTCGTTTACGGCGTCGAAGCCAGCGGCGACGCCGTCAGCGTGAAGATGACCATGACGACGCAAGCGTGCCCGCTGCACGCCTACCTGACCGAGAGCGCCGAACAGGCGATCAAGCGCTGCCTACCGGCGGTCGAGTCGGTGGTTGTGGAAATGGTCTGGGACCCGCCCTGGGAGCCGGCAATGATGGCGGAGGCGGCGAAGCAGCAACTCGGTTGGCGGCGCTGACCTTTGCCCCTCGGGGCATATCCTCCAATCTTCGGTGGCTTGGCGAGCCGACGCACCCTGCGCGCCAAATGCTCATGAGACAATTGCCCTCGGCCAACTAATATAAAGGGCGGAGGGATCCACTGTCAGTTTCCACCTTCATCCATCGCTCCTCGCCCAGGCCGCTCACGCGCGCGTCGCCCCGAGGCGGCGGCGGAGCAGGCGCAGCGAGGGATAGCCCAGGGTGCAGGTCTGCGCCAACCAGCCGGCGGCACTGGCGTGCAGGCCGGCGTGCTGCGCTAGCCGGAAGGCGTAGGCGCCCTCAACGAGATGTGCCACCACCGCAGCGATGAAGACGCCTTGCAGCAACCCTCGCGGCAACGCCGGCGTCACCAGCTCGCACCAGCGCGCATATGCGCCGGCATCGAAGGCCACCAGCGCCAATAGGCCCATGCCACCGAGTACGCTGATCCACCAACCCACATGCGGCCGCTCCACCCGCTCGCTGCCGCCGGCCAAAGAGTCGCTGATTGCCATGGCGCGCTTCTACGCGCTCAGCCCGGTGGCTGTCAAAGAGTAAGCTCCCCCCGCTCATAAGCGACACGCCGGCCGGACCTTGTTATCCGTACCGCAGTGCGGATAGAAGGAGGCCGGGACGGCGAGGTGCATGGGAAGCTCTCAATCACTCAAGTACGATAGCGTTGGGGTGCAAACCCTTCAGGTCGAAGGCGGGCTGAGCGATCTGGCCCACTGGATCACCCGCACCTTCGAGTTCAACGCGGCCAAGCCGCAGCTGCCGTTGGGCTACTTCGCCAACGTCCTGCGCCTGACCCCCGATCTCGGCCTGGCCATCTCCACCGATGGCGTCGGCACCAAGTTGCTGGTGGCGCAGGAACTGGAGAAATACGACACCGTCGGCATCGACTGCGTGGCCATGAACGCCAACGACATCCTCTGCGTCGGGGCGCGGCCGGTCTCGCTGGTGGATTACATCGCCGTGCAGCAAGCCGATGCGAAATTCCTCGGCGAGCTGGCCAAAGGCTTCTACGAAGGCGCCCGGCTGGCCGGCATCAACATTCCCGGCGGCGAAGTGGCGCAAGTGCGCGAGATGCTCCACGGTGCCCGCGCCGGCTATGCTTTCGATCTGGTCGGCACCTGCGTCGGCACCGTTCATCCCGAGCGCGTGCTCGTCGGTCAAGACGTGCGCCCGGGCGACGTGGTGGTCGGCATCGCCAGCAGCGGCATTCACAGCAACGGTTTCACCCTGGCGCGGCGTGTTTTGTTCAACCAAGCCGGGCTGTCGGTGAACGAGCGCATCCCCGAACTCGCCCGCAGCGTCGGTGAAGAGCTGCTGGTACCCACGCAGCTGTACGTCCGAGAAGTGGTGCAGATGCTCGACGAGGGCCTGGCTCTCAAGGCGATGATGCACGTCACCGGCGACGGCTTCCTCAACCTCACGCGGGTGGAGGCGCCGGTGGGATTCGTGATCGACAAGCTGCTGGACATTCCCGCGATCTTTTCCGTCATTCAAACCCGCGGCCAGCTCGACGATGCGGAGATGTTCCGTGTCTACAACATGGGCGTCGGCTTCTGTGTCGTGGTCGAGCCCAAGGACGCGGCGAGGGTGCAAGCGATTGCCCGAGCGCACGGCAAGGCCAACGCCGTCATCGGCTATGCCGCCAGTGACCGCGACCGGCGCGTGTGGATCACGCCGCGGCAGCTCGTCAGCCAAGCCGGCCGGTTCGTGCCGGCGCGGGCGGCGGCGCCCGCCTGCCCGGCTCGGTAGCGGCAAGCGGGGGTGTTTCTGTCCGGTTGCAAAACCGGCATAGTAGCCCGGTGAGCCAGCCCCGCGACACTCTGAGCCGGCCGCTGCGCAACCTGCGCATCTCGGTCACGGACCGCTGCAACTTGCGTTGCTCGTACTGCATGCCGGAAGAGCATTACGTCTGGCTGCCGCGCCAAGAGATTCTCCACTTCGAGGAAATCAGCACGCTGGTGGATCTCTTCACCGAACTCGGCGTGGATAAGGTGCGGCTCACCGGCGGCGAGCCGCTCTTGCGACAAGACGTGCCGGTGCTGGTGCGGTTGCTGGCCGCCAAGCCGGCGCTGCACGACCTTGCCGTCACCACCAACGGCATCCTGTTGGAGTCGATGGCGCAGGCGCTGTTCGACGCCGGGCTGCACCGCGTCACCGTCAGCCTCGACACCTTGCGGCGGGAGCGCTTTCGGATACTGGCGCGGCGCGACGCGCTGGAGCAGGTGCTCGAAGGCATCGCGGCGGCGCAGCGCGCCGGCTTTCAACGCCTCAAGCTCGACTGCGTAGTGCTGCGCGGGGACAACGACGACGAGATGATCGACTTGCTCGAATACAGCAAGCGCATCGGTGCCGAGCTGCGCTTCATCGAATACATGGACGTCGGCGGTGCCACGCAGTGGTCGCCGGACAAGGTATTTCCGCGCCACGCCATGCTCGAACGCCTGATGCGTCACTACGGGCGCATCGAGCCGATCGCGGAGCAGACCTCGGCGCCGGCCGATCGCTTCCGTCTCAGCGACGGCACCGTCTTCGGGATCATCTCGTCCACCACCGCCCCGTTCTGCCGTTCCTGCGACCGCAGCCGGCTAACGGCCGACGGCATGTGGTACCTCTGCCTCTACGCCCATTCGGGCACGGACTTGCGCCAGCCGCTGCGCAGCGGCGCCACCGGCGAGGAAATCAAGCAGCTGATCGTTCCGGCCTGGCAGCAGCGGCGCGACCGCGGCGCGCAAGAACGGCTGGCGCTGCGCCAGCGCCAGCCGCTGGCCGAGGTCAACGAACTCCGCCGCGATCCACACCTCGAGATGCACACCCGCGGCGGTTGAGCGCGGGCTTCCCGGCTTCGTCGGGCTTATCGTCACAACTCCTGGTCGAGCGCTTGCAGGATCGCCACCAGCCGGCGGGTGGCGTTGCGCAGGTTGTCGAGTGAGACGCGCTCGTTGGTGCCGTGCACACGCGCTTCGTCATCTTCGCTGACCTCGAACGGGACGAAGCCGTAGCTGGCGATGCCATGGGCGCGGAAGTAGTGGCTGTCGGTAAACCCCGCCAGCACGCTCGGCACCACCGGCGCCTGTTCGCGGGCGGCCACCGTCTGAATCGCACGATAGAGCGCGGTGTCGGTCGATGACGACGACGGCGGGAAGCTGAGCAGCTTTTCGATCGTGACCGCGTCGTCGCCCACCACTTGCCGCAGCGTCTGGACGAAGGTCTCCGGATTCTCGTCGGGCAAGAGGCGGCAATCGACTTCGGCGCTGGCGATGCCCGGGATGACGTTGGTCTTGTTGCTGCCGCGCAGCACAGTTGGGGCGATGGTGTTGCGCACCAGCGCGGCGTCGTGGCGGTCGGCAAGAAACTCCTCGCGGAAGCCGGCCTCGTTGAGCGCCGCGCGCAGATCACGATAACGGCTGCGCTTGGGCTCGGCGACGGTGTCGGCCAGCGCCGCGTAGTGCGCCGCCACTTCCGGCACCACGCGCAGCTCGGGCTGATAGCGGTGCAGACGTTCCAGCGCACTGATCAGCCGTGTCACCGCTGTTTGCGGGCGAGGGGAAGAGCCGTGTCCGGCCTCGCCGGTGGCGGTGAGCTTCACCCAGCAGGGGGTCTTCTCCGACACCGCGACTTCGTAGGCGCGGGTGCCGCCGGCACGCAAGCGAATCGAGCCACCCTCGTTGAGCAGAAACTCGGCCTCGCGCACGAGGGCCAACCTATTCTCGGCAAACCAGCCGGCACCGAGCTGGCCGCCGGCTTCTTCATCCGCGGTGCCGACGAAGATCACGTCACGATCGAGTGCGATGCCGGCGCGCCGCAAGGTGACCATCGCGGTGGCCTGGACCGCGCCGATGCCTTTGCAGTCGAGCGCGCCGCGGCCCCAGACGTAGCCCTCACGAATCGTGCCCGAGAACGGCGGCAGCTCCCAACCCGGCGGATCAGCCGGCACCACATCGAGGTGATTGAGCAACACCACCGGCCGCTTGCGGCCGCGCCCGGGCAAGCGTGCCACCACCACGCCGCGCCCGCGCGCCGATTCCAGCACCTGACTCTCGATCCCGGCCTGCTTGAAGCGCCGGGCAAGAAACTTCGCCGCCGCGCTCTCGTTGCCCGGCGGATTGGTGGTGTCGATCTTGATGTAAGCGCTCAGCAGTTGCGCGGCGTTGTCGCCGGCCTTGCGCCAGTCGATGTCGGCCGCTGGCGCGGCGAGAGGGGCTAACAACCAGGCGAGCCAAAGCAACAGCGCGATCTTCTTCATCCCAGTGCCTCCAATCCCTATTCCGCCTCGGCGCGCAGCCTGGCGTCCGCGCCGGCGGTGGCGAACTTCACCCACAGCCGCCCGGCGTAGGCGTCGAAGAACCAACCGCTCTCTGCCACAGCCAAGGCCGCGAGCGAGTCGGCGCGCACCAGCGGCTGGTCATCGAGCATCACCGCGCCGACCGCCTCGGCCAACATGCGCACGATGTAGCCGCGCGGCCGGCCGTTGATGTCGAGCTGCACGCACCTGCCGGCATCGCAGCCGGCATCGCTGAGCGTAAAGGTGCTTTCGCCTTCGTCTTCACGCAGAATGAGCGTCGATGTGCCCAGGGGGTAGGTGTCGAGGGTGAGCCGCCCTTCCGACAGCTCCTTGCTGCCGTTGCCGGTGACGGCGCTGCTGACTGCGAGCGGCACGAGGCCGCCGGCGCGCACGTATAGCGGGATGCGATCGAGTGCGGCCTCGGCGGTCAGTGTCGCCGGGCCGGTGATACGGCGGCGCGGCTGCCAGTAGTCAATCCACGTGCCCGCCGGCAGATACACCTGGCGGCTGCGCTCGCCGATGCGCCAGAGCGGGGCAAAGAGCAGATCGCCGAGCATGAATTCGTCCCATAGGTCGGCGACGGCCGGGTCGCCCGGGAAGTCGAACACCAGCGGGCGCACCAGCGGCCGGCCGCTGTCGGCCGCCGCGTGCGCCAGGCTGTAGAACAACGGCACCAACTCGTGATGCAGCGTGACGAAATAACGATAGATGTCGATCATCTCTTGATCGTAGGCGGGCTCGGTCGGCATGTCCCAGGGCGCGTGTTGGCCGCCGCCCTGGTTGCCGCCGCCGATTTCCATCAGCGGGCAGAAGGCGCTGAACTCCAGCCAGCGCGCCAATACGTCACGATCGCCGAACTGATAGTAACCGCCGGTGTCGGTGCCCCAGATCGGGAAGCCCATGAAGGCGACGCGCGCCAGCGAGAGGATGGCGCTGCGCAAGCCGAGGTCGGTCGGCGGGCCGGCGCCGAAAACCGTGCGCCCGGGGGTGTCGCCGCCCCAGAAGATCCCGTATTGCTGGCTGCCGGCGTAACCGGCGCGAAAGTAATGCATGAAGTCCCGCCCCAGACGCTCCTTGAAGGCGTCGTGGTGCACGCGCGCGTACTCGATGGTGTAGCCGTTGAACAGCTCGCGCCCATTGCGGCCATCGAAGAACACGTCGGTGGCCAGACTCGGTACCGCGTCACCGATCTCGGTTTCGGCAAACTCGCTGCGGTCGAGCTTGAGGCCCGAGATGCCGAGATCGATGAGGCTTTGCACCGCGCCGCTCCACCACGCCGCCGCCGCCGGGTTGGTGTAGTCGATCAGGATGCGGGTGCGCGGCGCGTAGTAACCGAGTTGCTCCGCCGCCACCGCGTTCTCGCCCAGCGCCCACGGGGCGCCGAAAACCAAAATGTGATAGCCGCGGTTCTGCAATGCCGCCAGCATCTTCTCGCTGTTGGGGAAGCGCACCGGATCGAAGCGAAAGCTGCTGAAACCCTCGTAGCCACGATCGGTGTAGCCATCGGTCCACGGCCGGTCGAACTCGTAGTTACCGGCCGGAATGCCGAGGGTCTCGTACATGGTGAGGTCGTTGACGAAGTCGGCGTTCATGTCCACGCCGTCGAGCCTGGCCGGCTCGGCGAGCCGGTGCTCATCGCGCCAGCGTAGGTGGAGAAAACCCCAGCGCGGCGGCAGGAAGGGCCGGCCCGTCAGCGCCGTGTACTCGTCGAGAATGGTGTCGTAGTCGCCGATGAAGTAGACCACGCCGTGCTCGCCCGTGCGCGGGTTGAACTCGAAGTCGAGGCTGACGGCGTTGGGGTCGCTCTTGGCCAGGTCGTAGACCCCGGTCATCGTGCCTTCGACGAAGACGCCGTAGCCGCGCGAGCTGTGAAAGAACGGGGTGTACAGCGACATCGTCGGGACCACTTCCATCTTGACGATCTCGCCGCGCCGATCGAGCGCACCGACGGCCAGCGGCGACAGCTCGCTGGCGCCGCGACTGTCGACGATGCGTTCGGTCAAGCCGTAGAAGCGCTCGCCCGCAGCCGCAGCCACCGCCGAACTGACGCGCGTGAGGCCGGTGCTGTCAGCCGGCCGCAGGCGCGAGCGCAACGTCCGCGGGCTCTGGAATTCGACGGTCCACTGCACGGCGGTGGCGCCGGCGCCGGCGCTGGCGCTGAAGCCGCGCGCCAGCCGCTGCACCTCGCCGATGCCGTTAAGCACCTGCGTCGTCGCACCGAACTTGAGCCGTGGCGGAAGGGCTGCGGTCAGGCCGGCGCCGCCGGCATCGCCGAGCGCCACGGTCGCGCTCGTCTTGTCGAGTCTGGCGCTGGCCACCGCAGAACGCAGCATGACCGCTGCTGCGGTTTCGACCACTCGGATTTCATCGCCGGCCACCGGCATGAAGCGCAGTGAACCCGGCAGGTCGGCTGCGCTGACGCGGCCATCATCGTTCCAATCGGGCAGCTGGCACAGCGGATCGGCATCGAACAGGCACACGGTCGTGCTTAAGATTTGCCCCGGCGCCGCCACCGCAGGCGCAGCGATGGAGGCAGCGGCGCAGACCGCCAGTGCGAGCACAACCTTCATGAGCGCGCTGGCTACCATTCCCGGGTTGCGGTGCGCAAGGAAACCCTGCTGTTCGATTATCGTGCTCGCAAGCGCGGGGGTAGCCTCCGCGCGGCAAACGTGTCATCGCTGAACCGCGGAGGCCAGCTACGGACACCCGAGAGCAGATCGCGGCGCTGATTGATTCCGGCCCCGTCGTTACCGATGGGGCTTGGGGGACGGAGCTGCAAGCCCGCGGCCTGCCCGCGGGCGAGTTCGCCGATCTGTGGAATCTCTCGCACCCCGACAAGGTCGAGGAGGTGGCGCGGGCTTACGTCGAGGCCGGCAGCCGCATCATCCTCACGAACACCTTCCGCGCCAACCGCATCGCGCTGGGCGCGCACGCGCCGGCGGTGGACGTTGCTGCGGTGAACCGGGCCGGGGTCAAGATCTCGCGGCGCGCAGCGGCGCGCCGGCAGGCGCTGGTGTTTGCCTCTGTCGGACCGAGCGGGAAGCTGCTGATTGCCGGGCAGCTGAGCGAGGCGGAACTCTGCGAGGCCTTCGCGGAGCAGTCGCAAGCCCTAGCACGGGCTGGCGCCGACGGGATCGTGATCGAAACTATGAGCGACTTGGCCGAGGCGCGCATCGCCGTGCGTGCGGCGCTAGCCACCGGTCTACCGGTCGTCGCCTGCATGGCGTTCGACTCCGGCAAGAACAAGGATCGCACCATGACCGGCGTAACGCCGCGGCAAGCGGCGCAAGAGCTGACCCGCGCCGGCGCGCACGTCATCGGTGCGAACTGCGGCGTCGGTGTCGAGCAAGCGATCGCCCTGTGCGCCGAGCTGGCTGCCGCCAGCGATCGGCCGGTGTGGATCAAGCCCAACGCGGGGCTGCCGGAGTGGTGCGACGGGCGAGTCATTTACCGCGTCGAGTCCGCCGGCTTCGCCGCTTGCGTACCGGCACTGGTGGCGGCCGGCGCTCGCTTCGTTGGTGGTTGCTGCGGCACCTCGCCGCCGTTTATTGCCGCTATCTGTGCCCGCCTCGGCTACCCGGCCGGCAGTGCGTGAGCAACGCCGGCCGATTCTCTGCCGGGCTTTCGGCAAATCGCGCTGTCAGAGTTTCTGCACTTCCACCGCCACGCCGCGCGGCCCGAAGTTCGGGGCGCCGTAGAGGGCGCGGTAGTGCAGTTGCCCGTAGTCGCCCACCAAGTGGAGCGATTTCCACGAGCCGGTGATCGGCTCTTGCTGCCCCTGGTGGCGAGGAAACTGAAAGTTCTCCCAGGCGTGATAGATGATCACCTGCCCCGGCTGCGCCGCGGGGGTTACCTTGACCACGCACTCGAAGGCGCCCAGGTCATTGAAGATCCGCACGCGATCGTGGTCGCCAAGCTGGCGGGCGAGCGCGTCGTCCTTGTTCATGTAGAGCACCGGCTGGCCGCGCTGCAGCCGCAACATCGTGGCTTCGCTACGCCAGATGGTGTGAATGCTCCAGCGCGTGTGACCGCCGGTCATGCGCAGGGGATACTGCCCGCCCGCCGCCGGCGGCGCTTTGTGCACCGGCAGGGCCTCGCCGGCCGCGACGTACCAGTCGTGATCGAGATAAAACTGCTGGCGCCCGGTCAGCGTCGGCCATGACTCCTTCTCTTCGATCTGCCAGGCGTTCGGATACAGCGGGCGGGTGAAGTCGACGTCGGTGCACATGTTGTTGAACATGTTGTAGGGCCCGTTGCGTTCAATCGGCACGACGCCCCGCTTGATGGCCTCATCCCAGGTCGTGCCCGCGCAGATTTCCGAGCGCTGGAAGATGTAGTCCATACCGGTGCGCGGCTCGGCCGGGTCGAAGGTGCCGCCGTCGCTCCAGGTCTCGAACACCTGCGCGAAGTCCAAATCCTTGCCGAAGGCGTTCTTCACTTTCGTTACCCCACGCGCGCGGGCGCGTTCCTGAATGCGCCGGCAGAGGCTTCCGAAGATCCACCACTCGTTGCGCGACTCGCCCAGCGGCTCGACCGCCTTATCGCCGAGAACGAGATACGGCAGGAAGCACCAGGCGTACTTGATGCCGATCTTCTCGTACCAGCCGGCGGCCGGGAGCACGATGTCGCTGTGCATCCCGGTGGTCGACATCTGGGTGTTGACGTTGACGACCAGATCGAACTTCGGCCACAGGTGTTCGAGGGCGATCTGCGGTGACGGCCACTGCCGCAGCGGGTTGTCGGCGTTGACGACGAAGACCTTGGGCGACTTGCCCGGCGCGGGGAAGATCGGCATCCAGCGTTGCTCGACCGCGGTCTTCATCGCCGCATCCATGCCGAGCGGATTGCCGCTGTCGTTGTTGCCGGCACTGCCCATGGTGGGCGCGTAGCCGCCGTGCACTTGCAGCCAGGGCAAGACCGGCGAGAAGGCGAGCGCGCGCGCGCGCTCGATCATGTACGTCTCGACGTCGCGCACCGCCGGGCGGCCGGTGATGCGCAGCGCCAGCTTCATCCAGCTGGCGACTTCGCCCGAGCCCAGCTCGTCGAAGCCGTTCAGCCCCCACCACGCGCCCAGACGCAAGCCGCCGCCGGGCTTGCCCTGGTTGCCGGTGAGCGCCATCAGCAGAGCAAACGACCGGTGCATGAGATCGCTGTGGTAGTGTTTGCAGGCGCCGGTGGAGGCGTAGATCAGCGCGGCCCTCGCCGCCGCCAGCTCGCGTGCGGTGCTCCGGATCACTTCGGCATGGACGCCGGTGATCTGCTCCGCCAGTTCGGGCGTGTAGCCCGCATTCAGTTGCCGGCGCAGCAGTTCAAAGAGCGGCTCCGCCTCGACGCGCGTGCCGTCCGCCAGCTTCACCGCGTGCCGTCCTTGCAGCGCCGGCCGGATGTCGCCGAGAACCAGTGTCGGCTTTCGCATGCCCTGACTGCCCGGCGCCAACACCGCCGCGCCTTGAGCTTCGTCCCAGATGTAGAAGACGTTGTCGCGACCGCCCTTGATGAGATCACGCTCGCGCAGGAAGCGGCCGGTATCGGTGCGCACCAGGAACGGCAGATCGGTCTGCTCCTTGATGTAGTCGTCCTTGCACAGCTGCTCGCTGATGAGCACTTGCGCCAGGGCCAGCGCCAGCGCCGGATCGGACTGGACCTTGGGATTGAGCCAGCGATCGGCGTGGATGGCGGTGGCGTTGTAATCGGGTCCGATGACCACGACGTGGGCTCCGCGATAGCGCGCCTCGGTGATGAAGTGCATGTCCGGGATGCGGGTGTAGAGCGGGTTGGCGGACCAGAGGACGATGTAGTCGGAATTGAAATAGTCGTCGGCGGTGCCGTCGTTCATGAACATGCCGTAGGTCTGAATCATGCCGACCGGCATGTCGCCGATGCCGGAGAACGTGTCGAGGGTGGTCACGCCCAGGACGCGCGAGAAGCGGAACTCGGCGGCGGAGTCCGGACCGTGGTCGAAGTTGGGGCCGGGCGTAGCGATCACCGTTTCGGCCCCGTGCTCCGTGGCCGCCTTGATGATGCCGTCGGCGATCTTGTCGAAGGCTTCATCCCAACTGATGCGCTTCCATTGCCCGCTGCCGCGCGCGCCGACCCGTTCGAGCGGATAGCGCAGGCGCTGCGGTGTGTGCATCAGCTTGCTGTAGCAGGCGCCCTTCTGGCAGCCGCGCGGAAAGAAATCCGGCGTGCCGGCGCGCCCGCCTTCGTCGTAAACGTGGGCCTGCTCCTCGCGCCAGACCATGCCGTCCTTGACGTAGACGTTCCAGGCGCAGGCCGACATGCAGTTGGCGCGGTTGTGGGTGCAGTGCACGACGCGGTCCCACGTCCACTGCTGGCGGAACACATCTTCCCAGGTGCGATACGGCGGAATCGGCGGCGCGGCGGCGGCGCCAGCGCCACTCTGTGTGACCTGGGCGAAGCCGAGGCGATCCAGCGACAGCAGCAAGCTGGCGGCTGCGCTGGAAAGCAGAAACTTCCGGCGTGTGAGTTCCATTGAGACCTCCGGTTACGTGATGAACTACTGGCAGGTTGCCTTCTCGGCGCCGGTCTGGGCGATAGCGCGCGTTTGTCTCTAGCGGCAGGGTGGCCGGGGTTACGGCGCCACTTGCACGCGGCCGCCGTCGCGCAGGCCGGTATCATCGGACAGCACCACGGACTCACCGCCCGTGAGGCCACGGCTGATGCGGACGCGATCGCCAGCATTGCCCGCGGTCTCGACCAAAGTGTGGTGCGCGCGGCCGCCGTTGACCACCCACACGAAGGGGTTGCCTTGCTGGTCGCGCCGGACGGCGCCGGCGGGGGCGAGGACCACCGGCTGCTCGGTCGCGGCGCTGGGCTCGGCCAGGAAGCTGATGCGGGCGCTCATGTCGGGCAGCAAGCGCGCATCCGGCTCGAGGATACGGACCTCGATTCGCAGCGTACCCTTTTGGCGGTCCACCTGCGGGTAGAGCTTGACCACCTGCGCGGCGTAGCGGGCCTCGGCGTAAGCATCGGGCGTCACTTCCGCGCGTTGTCCCATGCGGACGCGGTTGAGATCGGCTTCGTTGACGTCGACTTGGGCGCGCATATCGGTCAAGTTCGCCAGGCGGATGAGGTCGCCGGAGCCGGCGAAGCCGCCGGGTACGGCAATTTCGCCCACCTCCTTCAATTTCGCCAGCACGACGCCGTCGGTGGGTGCATAGAGAGTGGTGTATTCGAGGTTGACCTTGGCCTGCGCCAGCTCGGCCTCCAGTTGCGCCACGCTCGCCCGCGCCACTGCTGCCTTGTTCTGCCACAGATCGAGTTCTTGTTGCGAGATCACCTTCTGTTGGTGCAGCGAGCGGCCGCGGGTGAGATCGGCCCGGGCCAGGGCGAGATTGGCGCGCGCCAGCGCCAGGCCGGCTTCGGTCTTGGCCACGAGCGCACGGTAGTCGCGATCGTCGAGCTGAACCAGGCGGTCGCCCTTGTGCACGTTCTGGCCCTCTTCGACGAAGTAGTGGTCGATGCGGCCGGGCACGCGCACGCCGATTGACACGTAGCGGTCGCCGGTGACGATGTAGCCCGAGCCCGAGAGTACCTGCGCCGGGCCGGATTGCCCCGGGGCCGAGAGCGTCGCCGTCGCCACCGTGACCACGGGCGTGCGCCCCGCCACCAGGTAGGCGGCGGCGCTCCCGAGCCCGAGCAGCACCAGCGCGCCGATCAACCGGCGCCCGCGCCGGGGGCCACGCTGGGCGGGTCGGATCGCGGGGTCGCGATCGAGCCGTAGCGATTCCAAGTCGGCCCGCAGCCGCTCGCGGCGAGGTTGGTCTGCACTGCTCATCCCTGGCTCCTGGTCCGGTGTTTCAACCACAACATAATGCCCGCTCTGCGTCATCCCTACCGTATCCCACGCTCACGCCTTACGCAGCGCTTCGATCGGCCGCAAGCGCGCGGCTCGCCACGCCGGGCCGAAGCCGCCGAGCACGCCGATGCTGAGCGCCAAGAAGAACGCGACGGCGAGATCCTGCCCGCTCACCCGCAAGCTGATCACATTGGTAGTGAAGGTGGCGGCGCCGAAGGCAATGCCGCCGAGGTAGACGTCGATCGCCGCCGAGAGCGCCAGAGACAGCGCGGCCCCAACGCCGAACCCGACCGTGGCCAAGGCGACGGCCTCGATCTGGAAGGCCGAGAGGATGGCGCGGCGCGAGAAGCCGAGCGCGCGTAGCGTGCCGATCTCCGCCGTACGGGCCTGCACCGCGGCGTACATGGTATTCGAGGCGCCGAAGCCGGCGCCGATGCCGGCCAGCACGGCAATGCCGACCACCAGCACGTAGAGCGAGTTGGCCGATTCGGACTGCTTGGCGTAGTAGTCGGTCTCACGCTGCGCGCCAAGGGCGAAGCGCGGATCGCTCTCGATCCGCTGCGCCAGCGCGTCCACTTCCGCCGGGCTGGCCGCGCGCAGCCGGATGCCCGAGTACGGGAACGGCCGCTTGGCGTCGTTAGCCAACTCGCGCACGTCTACCCACACCTCGCTCTCGAACGACGAGCCGCCGGCGTCGAGAATGCCGACCACTTTCCACTGGCCGCGGCCGAATTCGAGCTCGTTGCCGACGGCCGCGCCGGCGTATCGCCCCGCCACACCGCGGCCGACCACAGCCTCGTGTGCGCTCGGCCGAAACATCCGCCCCTCAGAGATCGTCACGCCGGTGTGCACCGCCAGGGCCACGGGCTCGACGCCGCGCACCAGGACGTTGTCGCGGCCGCCGGCCCGGGTGCGGAAGAACGGCTGCACCACCAGTTCGGGTGAGGCCAAGGGCTGATCCGTCCGGTCGCGCGCGATGCCGTCGAAGAAGCGAATCGCCTGATAGGCTTCGAGCGAGAGTTGGCTCGAGCCGTCGTTGTCGGAACCCTTGCGCATCACCACCAGATTCATGGGATCGCCGGAGGCGATCAGGGTGCGTTTCAAGCTCGAGATCAAGCTGAGAAACAGGCTGCACGCCACCACCACCAGCGCCACGACTCCGGCGGTCATGGCGCTGCGCAGCGGCCGCGCGCTTACATTGCGCAGGCTGTAGGACAGCGGCAACACCCTAGAACACCTCGTGCAAGGTCTCGACCACCGGCTTGCGCGCGGCGCCGAACGAGGGCACCACCCCGGCCAGCATACCCACGAACAGTGACAAGAAGAGGCCGTCGACGATCACGGCACTGGTGACGATGAAACTGCCGAGCGGACCCAGGGTCGGATTGCCGCCGGCGACGGCACGCAGCACGCGGGTGAGGCCGCTGGTCGCCAGTACGCCGGCGGTGCCGGCGGCGAGCGAGAGCAGCAGGGCCTCGGCGAACAGGGTGCCGAAAATCACCCGGCGGCCGAAGCCGATGGCTTTGAGCACGGCGATTTCGCCGGCGCGTTCGCGCACCGCCATCGAGGCGGTGTTGGCGGCGATGAAGACGATGCACAGCGCCACCAGCCCGGTCACAATCAGGATGATGGTGACCAGACCTTGCAGGGTCCCGAAGAAGTTGGCGAAGAAGCTCTTCTCGGTCTCGCAGGCGGTCTCGGCCTCGCTGTTGCGCGACAGCTCGTCGATCTCGCGCATGAGTGCGTTCACCCGGCTGGGATCCGCGGCCCGCACCCAGATGAGGCCGGCGATCCCCAGCCCCGTGCGCCCCTTGGCCTTCAGGGCTTCGTCGAGATAGGTGCGAGTCACCCACAACATGGGTGCCCGCTCGCTTGCTACCTCCCCGACGATGCGCAAATCGAGACTGACCGGCCACACCGTGCTGCGCAGGGTGATGCGGTCGCCGATCTTCCAGCCGTACTTGCGCATAGTCTGGCGGCCGACGATGGCCCCGTCGCGGTAGCGCTGGAAGTCGGCGAGTTGCTCGGGGGCGATGTTGTAGTCCGGGTAGACGGCGGCGATGTGTTCGCCCTCGACCGCGAAGTTCGGGAAAGTGACCCGCCCGGCCTCTTCGAAGGCGCCGCCGAACCAGGTCATGGCCAAGGCCCCGGCCACGCCGTCGAGTTGGCGGACCTTGCGGGTGAACGAATGCGGCATGGAGTAGACGATGCCGGCCTTGTTGTGCACCGAGATGCGGGTGTTGCTCGCCGCTTTCTCGAGGATCACGTCGAGGCCGGCGGGCATGGTGAGCAGCAGGCACACCAATACCACGGCCAGCATGATCGCACTGGCGGTGAGGGCGGTGCGCAGCTTGTTGCGGCCGAGGTTGGCGGCGATCAGTCCGAAGTACTTCACGACGTCCACCGCGCGCCGACGACGGCGCCGCCGGCCGCCAGCCGGATCGCCTCCCCGGCGCGGGCGGCATCGTCGCCTTCGAGCAGCACGCCCTTGTCGAGGTGGAGCGCATAGTCGACGAAGCGCAAGGCCCGGGGGTCATGGGTAACCATGACGACGGTCTTTCCAAAATCGTGCTTGAGCTGGCGCAGCAAGCCGAGAATCTCCTCGGCATTGCGCGCGTCGAGGTCACCGGTCGGCTCATCGGCCACGATCAGGTCGGGGTCGGTAACGATGGCGCGGGCAATGGCCACGCGCTGTTGCTCGCCGCCGGAGAGCGTGCGCGGCGAGTGGTGCAAACGGTGCTCGAGGCCGACGATGCGCAAGGCGGTCTCGGCCCGTTGCAGGCGTTCGGCCTTGCTGAGATGGGTCAGCAGCAGCGGCAGCGCCACGTTGTCACGTGCCGACAGCACCGGGATCAGGTTGAAGAACTGGAAGATCAGGCCGACGTGGCGCGCCCGCCAGCGCGCCAGCTCGTCTTCGGACAAGTCGTTGAGCCGCTGCCCGGCGACCACGACTTCGCCGGCCGTGGGCCGGTCGATGCCCGAGACCAGGTTCATCAGCGTCGATTTCCCCGAGCCCGACGGACCCATGAAGGCAACGAAGTGCTCCGCCTCGATGTGCACCGAGACATTCTCCAATGCGTGCACCTCGTCGGCGTTGCGGTGGTAGGAGCGGTAGACGCTGCGAACGTCGATCATCTGCGCCGCATCTTACCCGAAGCCGAGTTGCCGGCAAGAAGCAGCACCGGCGAGAGAGGATTGGGGTGAGCGAACCGCTTGCGCGGATGGCCTTGTGCGACAATGCCGAGCGGGCCTGCTGGCCCGCACGGCCAGTACCCTCGCCCTTTCCCGCGAGTAATGCAGTTCTGTGCCTCCGCTGTCGCTGGGGCGTATTCAACAGGCCACGGGGCCAGGGCGGTGGAAGACCGGCAATCGCACCGACGCGGCAGCCGTTCGAAGGTGCTGACCACAAGTGCCGGCCGGGTGCGCGACAAATTTGTGGGTAACGTGGTTCGGTGTTATGGCCGTCATTCCCGCGAAAGCGGGAATCCAGTTTGGCGTTTGGCGCTATGGACAAGCAGTTCTGCGTTTACATCCTGGCCAGCAAACGGAACGGCACGC
>JACQVA010000046.1 GCA_016210005.1 Deltaproteobacteria bacterium
ACTACGAAGCGCACGGCTGCGCAGAGACCGCAATCGTGCGGAGAAGCAGCTGAAGAAGTGGCGCCGCGCCTGGAAGATGACAAATTGCGTCCTTTTCGGCCATAGGCCTCGGCCTGACAGTACCCAGTACTGTCAGACTGGTGAGGATTTGCCTGGTCGGCTGCACGTTACCCACAGATTTGTCGCACACCCCGCGGGGAATTCCCGCGCGCGTACCGCCGGTTGCTTCAACCGCAGTGAGCGAGTAGGGTGCGCGCACGCGAGGTGGGTTATGGCTGACGACGAGACCTCCGGGAAGTTGACGCGCCGGACGGTTCTGAAGCGCGTAGCGACAGTGGCGGCGGCCGGCGGTGCCGTGGCCGGCGCGTACGCGGCCTGGAAGAACAGCACCTATCTGTTTCTGCTACGCGAAGCGCCGACGCACGCGGCGCAAGCTGATCCGGCATGGCAGGGGGCGACCGTGCGCAGCTACCGCGCGCTCGGGCGCACCGGCATCACCATGTCCGACATTTCTTTCGGTGGTGGCGGCATCACCAACCCAGACGTGGTGACACGGGCAGTCGAGCGGGGCATCAACTACTTCGACACCTCGCCCGACTATAGCCAGACCGGCAGCGAGCAGGTCATCGGCAAGGCGCTCAAGCCGCATCGCGCCAAGGTATTCGTGGCCTCGAAGTTCTGCACCGGCGATGGGCACCTGCCGCAGGACACGCCGGTTGGCGACATCATCAAAGCCGTCGAAGCCAGTCTGCGGCGTTTGCAGACCGACTATCTCGACGTTTGCATCATCCACGAAGTCAACAGCCTCGAGCGGCTGATGGCGCCGGCGTTTCACGAGGCCTTCGATCGGCTCAAAGAGCAAGGCAAAGTGCGCTTTCTCGGCGCCAGCAGTCACACCCCCAACCTCGAAGCCGTGATGCGCCACGCGGTCGACAGCGGCCGGTTTCAGATGTTGCTGGTGGCCTACAACTTCAACAACTGGCCCGACCTGAGCGGCATCTTTCGCGACGCCAAACAGCGCGGCATCGGGGTGGTGGCGATGAAGACGCTGAAGGGGGCCAAGGCCACCGTGCTCAAGGACTTCGCCGACCAGTCGCAGGCGTTCAGCCAGGCGGCTTTTAAGTGGGTGCTGAGCAACCCCGACGTCAGCGGACTGGTAGTGACGTTTCGCGACTTCCGGCAGATCGACGAGTACCTCTACGCCTCCGGCCAGCGCTTGCAGCCGGCCGACGTCGCCTTGTTGCAGCGTTACGACCAGGCGATCACCGGCCAGTACTGCCGCCCGGGCTGCGGCGCCTGTTTGCCTCATTGCCCCGAGGGCGTGCCGGTGGACGATATCTTTCGCTACGCCATGTACTTCGAGAACTACGGCCAGCAAGGTGAAGCCTTGCGGCGCTACGCCGCGCTCTCGGCCGAGCACAACGCCTCGCGCTGCGCCGGCTGCGCCGCTTCCTGCCAAGCCGCCTGCCCGTTCGCACTGCCGATCGGCGAGCGCTTGCAGGCTTTTCACCGGCTGCTGGCGCTGGCCTGAGCGGGCGACCTACTGCAGAACCTGGGTAAGCAGCTGCTGATGCTGCGCCTCCCAGTGGCGCAGCCGCTCGCGGTAGCGAGCGGTGAGGGTGGGCTCGCGCGCGGCGATGTTGTGCAGCTCGCCCGGATCACCGTGCCGGTCGAACAGCTGCTCGCTGTCGACGTGGGGTGTGTAGATGTAACTGAAGCGCTGGTCGCGCATGCCGAAATGTGAGACCCCATTTTCGGTGAAGTTGGCCACCATGCGGCCGGCGTCCTCGCGCAGCAGCGACATGCCGGTGCCCGGGTTGTCGTTGTGGCGGCCGAGGATGTCGAGGATGGTGGCCCGCAAGTCCACCTGTGAGCCGAGCTGTGCGATCCGGCGCGGCAAGCCCAGCCGGCGCGGGTGCAAGATGAAACACGGTACGTGCATGTTTTCCACGTAGATGAAGGCCGCGTGCCCGAAGTCGCCGGGGTGATCACCGAAGGCCTCGCCGTGGTCGCCGAGGACGAGCAAAAGGGTCTGCTCGGCGACGCCGCGCTGCTTCAGCCAGTCGTACAACTCGGCCAGCAAATCGAAGTTGTAATCGACCAGCCGCGCGTGCGCCTGGCGCGGCTCGCTGCTGGCGGGGTCGGGAGGGAGATGGGGCACATCATAGGGATGGTGCGGGTTGCTGGTCATCGCGAACAGGAAGAATGGCCGCTGATCACGCGCGGTGATGAAGCGCTTGATCTCTTCAATCAGCAGCCGATCGTCGCGGCCCCAAGGCAATTGGGTGTAGGCCTCCTGCCCCGGCCAGTCGTTGGTGTCGAGCACGCGCTCGAAGCCCGGCGCCACGAAGCTGCGGATGTTGTCATAGTTGAGGTCGGAGGTGATGTAGAAGTGGCTGGCATAGCCGGCGCGGGTGAAGACCTGGGCCAAGGACTCGGCGGCGACCGACTTGCCCGTGCTGGTCCAAAACGGCCCGATGTAGGGATACATGCCGTAAAGGATGGAGAACATCGCGTGCCCCGATGTCGGCACCGGGGCGTAGATCTGTTCAAACAGGACCATCTCGTCGCGCCAGCGAGCGAGCTGGCGGCCGGCGGTGGCAGCGGGGTTGTAGAGTGCGACGCTGGCGGCACTGGTGGACTCGAGCACGAATAGCAGCACGTTGGTCGGGCGCTCACTGACGGTGAAGCGCGGCCGTCCGCGGGCGGCTTCGGGCGCGGTGGCGGCAATCCCTTCGTTGCCTTGCCAGAGCCGTTGCGGCCGGCCGCCGAACAGCAGCCAGAGGACCGGGTGGGGCTCGAGCAGCGCATCCGCCAGCGGGGGTTTTGGAAGCGCGGCGAGAACCAGGCCGGCGAGCACGGTGGCCGCCACCGGACGGCGCCAGGGCGTGTCCGGCCGCGGCCTGAGCCAGAGTGCAAGCGGCGTTAGGTAGTAGGCGAGCGCGATCAGGGCCAAGCCGGCTACGGTCGCCGGTGATTGCAGAGCGCCGCCGGCGGAGACGACATGGCCGGCCCAAGCGATGAGTCGGGCCTCCTCGGGCCCCAGCGGAGTCAGAAACAAGGCAAAGTGTTCTAGCCCCAGCACCTCGATCACCGAGAGCACCGGCAAGAGCACAAACGCCAGGAGCGCCGCGGCCGCGCGCGAGACTTGCCCGGCACCCGAGTCGTAGCGGCGCCACAGCGCTACAGCTGCCAGCAGTGCCGCGAACAGCGCGACCTCTTGCGCGCCGAAGAGCAGGTAGTGCAAGCTGTTCACCCAAAAGCGGCCGCGGCCGAGCCAAGACCCGCCGTAGTCGGCGGTCAGCCGCATCTGAATCAGCTTGACGTAGAGACTGATGCCGAAGAAGGCCAGCAACTGACCGGCCAAGAACCCAAAGGGGTACGCCCGCGCTTCACGATAGGACGTGGCGTAGCGTGACAGCCGCACTAACGGGTATTGCCACTTCACCATCAAGTCACAACAGGCTACAGCGGCAGTGGCCCGCCGGTCAAGCGGGCGAGCCCAGGCGGGGCCCAGGCGGTACTATCGGACGGACAATACGCCCCCTGGGACCCGCTCAAGCCGCCCGGGGAGCGAGCACGCTGAGTGGATGGGGTCTTTGAGGGGCTGGACCACCGCGTGGGCTGAACTCGTCAGCCGAACGCCCGGCTCGTATCGAATGCCACCTGATCGCGCGCGATATAGTACCTGGCGCGCGCCAGTTGCGCCCCACCGCCTTGATCGCCAACACGCCGTTGGTCCTCCGTTGGTCCGCGCTTGCTTGCGTTGATGGAATCGCTGGCCTTGCGCTCAGCGCTCGACCGGCAGGCGCGCCTCGACCCAATCCAGCATACCGCCCTTAAGATTGGCGACGTGCTCGAAGCCGAGGCCGGTGAGGATCGCTGCCGCAGTGGTGCTGCGGATACCGGCGCGGCAGATCACGACGACATCCCTATCCTTGTGCGCGCCCAGCTCGGTGGCACGCGCCGGCAGCTCTTTCAGCGGCAGCAACACGCTGCCGGGGATGTGACCCAATTCGCCGCTGTACTCCTCAGGCTCGCGCACGTCGAGCAGCAAAGGCGGCGCCGCGCCGGCCAGCTGCCGACTGACATCACCGGGCGTGAATTGGCGTACCCGGTTGAGCTGGGCCAACGGCGGGAACTGCAGCGAGTCATCTTCAATTGCCGACTGGTTGGCTTGCAGCGCCTCCTGGATCTTGTCGGGTAGCGGCAGGCCGAGGTTGTTCATCAGCTCGACATAGGCGGCGCGCGAGCGGCCGGCGAGCCGGGGATTGGCTCGCTTCTCGTCGCCGATGGTGCTGTGGCTGTGCCCGCGATAGTCGTGCGCCGGAAACACCAGCGTGCTATCGGGTAAGGCGAACAGCTTCTGGGTGATGCCGTCGTATTGCGCCCCGGCGTCGCCACCGGCGAAGTCGGCGCGGCCGGTGCCGCGGATGAGCAATGTGTCGCCGGTGAAAACGCGATCGTTCACCTGCACGCTGATGCTGTCGGGCGTGTGTCCGGGGGTATGCAGCACGTTGAGCTGCAGCCCGCCCAGGCTGAGCTGCTGCCCGTCCTCGACGTGGATGTCGACGTGGGGTGCAGGGGCGCGGCGGTGCATGACCACCGCTGCCCCGCTGAGGTCACGCAGATCCCAAGCGCCGGTGCGGTGATCGGCGTGGGTGTGGGTGTCGATCACCAGCGCCAGCGCGCAGCGGTGATAGGCTAGCATCGCCAGATAGCGGTCGGCCTTGTCCTTGAGCGGGTCGATGAGCGCAGCCTGCCGCGTGTTCTCGCAGGCCACGAGATAAGTCTTGCACTTGCCACGGTTGAGTTCGTGGAAGAGCATGGGCACCTCCTTGCAGTTGTGCGGGCGCGCTCACGCCTATCACCGGGTTCCCCCGCTGCGCAAGATGGGGTAAGCGATGACGGCGAGCGAGGGAGGGCATGGCCAGGGGATTGGAAGAGAAGTTTGGACTCGACGGCAAAGTCGCCGCTGTCACCGGCGGTGGCATGGGCATCGGCCGGCAGGTTTGCCTGACGCTGGCGCAAGCCGGCGCCGCGGTGGCGGTGCAGGACCTCGACGGGGCCGAGGCCGAGAAGGTGGCGAGCGAGATTCGCCGCGACGGCGGCCGGGCGCTCGCCGTGGCCGGCGACATTACCGAAACGGCAACGATCGAAAACATGCTCGGGCGCACGCGCGCTGAGCTGGGCCGGCTCGACATCCTGGTCAATAACGCCGGCATCTACCCGTTCCACAGCTTCCTCGAGCTGCCGGCCGAGCTGTGGGACAAGGTGCTCGGCACTAATCTGCGCGCGGTGTTCCTGTGCACCCAGTTGGGTGGCCGGGTGATGGCCGAGCTCGGCAACGGCGGCTGTGTCGTCAACCTCGCCTCGGTGCAGGCCTTCAAGCCGACCAACCCCGGCGTGGCGCACTACGACACCAGCAAGGCGGCGGTGGTGATGCTGACGAAAGCCGCCGCCCTGGAGCTGGCACAGCACAGGATCAGAGTGGTCGCGGTCGCCCCCGGCGTAATTGAGACGCCGGGCACCCGCCCGCTCATCGCCAGCCCGATGAGCGAGATCTTGAGCCGCGTACCGCTGGGCCGCGTGGGTCAGCCCCAGGACATTGCCGATGCGGTCCTTTTCCTCGCCAGCCCGGCCGCCGCGTTCATCACCGGCGAGACCCTGGTGGTCGACGGGGGATTTCTGCTGGTGTGAGAAATGTGATTTGTTGTGGCCGGAGCCGGCGGTGCAAGTAGCCGATCAAGCCGCCGTTGCCATGACGGCGTTGCTGAGGCAGATAGGGGCGGCGCCTAGAATAGCTCAAGCTGGAGGACCTGCCGATGGTGAAGGGATTCAAGCGCATCATGCTTCCGATCGATTTTTCGGTCCATTGCGATCAGGCGGGGCCATATGCCGCGTGGTTCGCCGAGATGTCACAGGGGACCGTGCATTTGGTGCACGTCATCGGCAACCCCGCTGATCCGCTCTACGAGCCCGAGCAGGTGCCCCACTGGACCATGGTCGAGCACGCGGAAAAGAAGGCGCAGGAGCTGATCGAGAAGGCGGCGCAGGAATGCCTGCCGGCAAACTGCCCGCGCCAGTTCCATATCCTGCACGGCGACCCCTACGAGAAGCTGATCGAGGCCGCCGCCGGCATCGAACCCGACCTGATCGTTATGTCCACTCATGGCCGCGGCGGCGTCGTCCATCTGGTCATGGGTAGCGTCGCCGAAAAGGTCGTGCGCCACGCCAGCTGCCCGGTCTTCGTCATCCATCGCGAAACCGACACACAGTGACCGGACAGGAGGCGGCAGCCATGAGCCCCATCCCGGCCATCGACATCATGAACCATCCCCCGGAAGCCCGGCGCGATCTGGGCCGCAATCCCTTCGAGTTCAAAGAATTCCAGATCATGATGCAGACCACCTTCAAGAGCGTCTTTCGCCGCCCCGAGCGCAACCAGGACGCCGGCGGCGCGCAGCCGCCGGGAGAGAAGAAGGCGAAGCGCCCGCGCGTACTGACCGGCCACGGCTCGGTGGCCGAGCTGATAACCGACATGGACCGGCTCGGCTATCAGTACATCGTGATCACCGCTACCAAGATGTGGTCGTATCATTATCACCACCAGCTCATCCTTGATTACAGCATCGACGACGTCGGGCAGATCGTGGCCGAGTCGAACGGCCGCATCATCGGTGCCGCCAGCTACAGCCCTTTTCGCATCGAGGAGAGCCTGCAAGAGGTCGAGCGCGGCGTGAAGCAGTTCGGCTTCAAGTACGTTTGGTTCCACCCGCTGTCGTTCGGCCTGGCGCCCAACGACCGCCGCTTCTACCCGCTCTACGCCAAGTGCAACGAGCTGGACATCGCAGTTGGGATGCAGGTGGGCCATTCCGCCGAGGTGTTGCCGTCCGACGTTGGCCGGCCGATGCTGGCCGACGACGTCGCCATCGACTTCCCCAACCTGCGTATCAATCTTTCCCACACCGGCTGGCCGTGGGTGGACGAGTGGTGTTCGATGCTGTGGCGGCACCCGAACGTCTACGGCGACATTTCCGCCTACTTCCCGAAAAGCCTCGATGAGCGCCAGGTGCGCTTCATGGACAGCTCGCGCGGCCGCGACAAGGTTCTCTTCGGCACCAACGGCCTGGGCATCGAGGCCTGCCTGCAACAGTTCCTCGCGCTACCGGTCAAAGAGGAAACCAAACAGCGCGTGCTGCACGACAACGCGATTGAATTCCTGAAGCTCGGCTGAACCCCGAGCGAGTCAGTGCCTAGCTGGGTGACATCCGGGAGCGCAGGCGGCCCGCCAGCTAAGCCGAATAGTTTTTTCTTGACAGGTGCAGGATCTCACTGTAATGGGTAAGTAGTTCTCATCTTGTTGCGGTAGTCGTAGTCACGGAGGAGTCGGCTGACTCAGGACAGGAGGTGTCCAGTGGTACGCAGAGCCGTTCAACAAAAAAGAGCGTTGGGTGCTGAGCGTGGCGCGTCGATCCTGCGAGCGGCGTTGTCGACCGTGGGGCTTAGTACCGCAATTCGTAAATACGATGACGTATTATCTTGTGGGAATTCCCCGGGTGCCGTGCTACCGTCTCCGCCAGCGGTGGAGGCGGTGCGGATGCCCAGAAAAAGCCCATTCGATGTCGAATTGACCGAAGATGAACAA
>JACQVA010000047.1 GCA_016210005.1 Deltaproteobacteria bacterium
CTGGATCGGGCTGCCACGCATGGACGACATCGCCGAGTTCTTCAAAGTCTTTGCCAAGCTTGCTGAAGGACCCTAACATCTCACGTCACCGTGTCCAGCGAACACTTCTCGGGCAGGATCAGGCTGGCTCACGAGAAAGCTGTAGAAGGTCGCGCTCGACTGGCCGACCATGTACTGCAACAGCGCTTCCGCCTCAAAGGAGCGGGAACTTCCACGTCCCGGTTACCTTCAGGGTGATAGTCGCGGTTCTTGACGCTGGAACTCGTGGCGGAGTAGGAGTGCTTTCTCTGCCGAAGACGGGTCGAACCAGTTAGAAGGAATCAGACACGGAGATTGTGGTTATCGGTAGCCTCCCAAGACGCTCATGGAAAAGATGCTGCCCTTCGACTGCTTTCACAGTCCGACGACGGCCCGGGATCTCGTCGAGTCAGTGGCCGCCAACGTACGTGAGGCCGCGGGAAGGATTGATGGCCGCCGGTTTCTTGGAGCGTTGGGCAGTAGTGAAGCCGACCTTGACGAGATACTCGACTGGCTGAAACAAGGTGGGCAGAATCGTCGTCGAGCTGTCTTCTGCGACGACGCCATCTCCGGGATTGACCGGGCGGTGTTCTTTACGTGGTTGGCGTCCGAATGGGCCTACTTCTCGTGGGTGACGGACGACCGAAACTTCTGGCCGCGCCTCATCCTGGACGTCTTTGGCGAGCAGTTGTTGCCGTTCAGTGACATCTACGAGAGGCTACGTTTGGGATTCAGCGAACTCAAGCTCGGAAACCACCTCGACGACGCCGAGACTGCCTGGTGCTATGTCGAGTCGCTTCGGAGGCAGAATGGTTTCCCGCGGGCTTGGTGGGATTGCGTTCATCGAATCGTCCAGGACCACAAGTACCATCGGGACGCGCAGGGGAACTGGGCGACCCTGTTACAAGAGGAGGGGGACTGGTCTCGGAGCTTTGCCCACGCTGCACGAAGGTTTCCCGAGGAGGTGAACGCGTTCTTCAACGCCGCGGGCGAAGCGATCGTCACTCGCTCGGCCGAGCCGCTCAGGAGACTCAGCCACGCCTTCGCCCGCGAACCGGACACCCTTGCTGAGTATCTCAACGGCAACAAGCAGTTTCGGAGCTACGTGGAGATGCTGCGCACGCGCAGAGCGCGACGCCGGGCTGCGCGTGTTCGGCGATCCAGCAGTCGGTTCTGGATCGACTCTGTCGAAGTTGGGATTGCCGCGTTTGAGCGCGGCGGTCGTTGGTCCATCAGCTTTGCCGCATTTCTGCCCAATATGATCCCGCGTGAGGCGCTCCCCTATGAGATGGCGAACGCGACCGCGCTGACGCTGTCGGCCCATGCTGGCGACTCCAAGTCAGACGAAGTGCGTTACGACTCCGGGGAAGACGGCCTTCGCGCCCGATTGCCTCCCCCGTTCGTGCTTTTGAGTTGGGAAGGAGATGGGCGCGAAGGCCTAGTTGCGCGTGCCGCGCTACCGGACACCACCCGACGGGAGGCGGAGGTCGCAACATTGCTTGCCGCCAACGAGTTGCCCGCGATGTTCTACGTGGCGGATGCCCGACGCCAGGGCTTCTATGTGCCGGCTCCAACGCTCCCCGATCGGATTGAGGTCCCGGAGGGAAAACACGTGCTCTTGATGCTGCGGCGCGAGATGGAGGACATCGAGTGCGAACCAAAGCCTCTCGCAGTCGTGAATCTGGGGCTGCCTACACTGTCCGTGTTCTCTCTCCGCCCACTCCTACCTGCTATGTTGGGGTTGGCAAGGACCTCTGGGAGCTCGTCGCAAAGGCGCCGCTTCCGGGCGAGTTCTTGCTTGATGGACCACGACTCCGTGAAACGATCGGGGACCTCACCTTCACGAGCTGGCCACACCTGCGATGGGAGGGCTCGGGGCCGGTCCGCGTTCGCGGTCTTCGCATTGTGCCTGCGCCGGAGGCTGCGAACCATCGGTTTCCGAGGCGCCTCGTGGCGGATGGAGTGCAGCTCGATCCCGGGCGTTCCTTGGATCTCGGCGAGCTGACGTTCAAGGTCGAAACGGTTGCCGACGATAACTCGGCCCGGCTCCCGCGTGAGTTTGTCGGGAGGGCGCTGCTTCGGATCGATGTCGAACAGGCGTCCGAGCGGTGGGCGCTGGCGTACTCCTTCAAGGTCATTCCCTATACGGAACTCTGCCCGGGTCCTGTTGAGATGGAGGAGACATGGCGACTACCCGTGCAGGTGGTCGCCCGCGGCGTCGAGACGCTCGAGTTGACGCCGCGGTGGGAACGCACGGCCGGCGGTGTTGTGAAGGAGGAGACTTGGGAGGCGAAGGAGCAAGGTTACGAAGTGAGCCTTGAGGCATCGGTCCCGATTCAGGGTTCGCGCTTGGTGTGCCGACTCCGGTACGGCTTCCATGGACAGCTTCCGCGGGATTTCGAGCCAGGCTTCGCCATCGACTTTGAGTGCCCACTCCAGGGCCCCATTGGATTCCTCCTCGATGCCTCCGCTCAGCCCAAGGCTGTTCGTCCTCTCGGTGCCGCAACTGCTCTTCGCGTTGGCGACCTGGTGATGCACTCTCTGGTGCTTGCAGACGGTGGGTCAACCGACGGTGCCAGATTCCATCTGAGTCTGGGAGATACGCGACGGCCGATGTCGAGTGGTGAGATTGCGCTCGCGCACGTGCGCCAAGAGATTCACACGCTCTGCCGCCAGCGTGGCAGAGTGACGGCGTTCCTGGAGGCCCCCGGCGAACCGCGGTGCGCGTTGTTCACCGTTCTTGCGGACGAGGCCGCGATCGACCCGACAGAGCAGCCATGTCGTCCGGGGCCGCGACTTCAGGAGTTGGCGCTTGGCGAACACGACGATGTCGACCTGCGGTCCGTAGCTCAAGCCGTCACGGAGAGCCTCGTCTGTTCACCAGCGGAGCACTCGCCGTGGGAGAAGAGTTGGCCCGTCATTGCCCGCCTGCGCCTACGAGACTTCGCCGCTTGGGAACCTTCACGCGAGATCGTCGATGCTTATCAGGAACTCACAAGTCCAACCCGTCTCGCGCTGCCGTGGCTCTGGAAGAGCTGGGGGCTCCATCCGGAGCGTGCCCAAATGGACCTCGCCAAGTACCCACTGATCTCGCGCCTTGTCGAGCGGCTGGAGACCTTGGGGCGCAGCCAAGGTTTTGCGTTTCTCCCCGCATTGCTCGTCGGCGCTCAAGACTTCGGACTCGACAGGATACCGAGGCATGGCTGTGCCCGGATGCGCTACCTGATCGCCATGCTCTGCACCGGATGCCATTCTTCGATGACATACCGAGCGCTGTCGACGAACAGCATCCCGACGGGCCCGCGATTACCAGGCCGCGAGAACGTGAATGCCCCGTGGTGGGTCAGCAAACCACAGGACCTGAAGTACCCCCTCGCGTGGGAGCTGTTCCGGGTCGGGCCGGGCGAACGCGATCTTCGAACGTTGAAGCTCTGTCGCAATGTGCAGATCGACGATCGGCGGTCGGAACACCGCGAAGATGCTGGCGAGGCCGCACCCGACCTGACTTACAGCGTGATCGACCTTGAGCAGCACTTGTTTGAGATCAAGCATCCTGCCCGCTGGGTCGTCCGAGCCGCGCTCGCGTGTAGCCAGGAGTGGGCGAGATACGTCGTCCGCGGTGACGACTTCGCCGCTCTGGCCCCAATCCTCGATGCATTTCACCTCGTGTGTAAGTGGACCCCCGTTCTGACTCGGGCACTTTGCATCGACGCGGTTCTTCACGAGATGGACCGCCATGAGGTAGGCTGGCCAGCATGGGACGCGTGTCGGAACGACGGCCAACGTGATCTAAGAGCCTTTCCGGAGCTATGGAAGCACCTGAGGGTGGCGCAGGTGAACTGAATGCCCGAACAGCTTGACGCGATCGAGCTTCTACAGGCGCTCAGGGACCGCTTCAGCGAGTACGTGGTCGATGCCTTTTCGCCGAGAGATGCTCAGCTTCGTAGCGCGCTGCGCGGGATGTGGCGCGGAGAGCAGGGAAGCGAGCCGGGATCGTACGGGCTCATCTCCCAGCCCCTTGTGGAAGCGACGTTTCCATTCGAGACGGAGGGCACAACTCTCGAGCAGTTGACCGCTCAGGGGCAGGTACCCACCGAACTCGTTGAGCTTGCCCGAGCCGGAAGCCAACGCAGTGACTTGGTGCTTCGCCCTGACGTTGACCTCTTTACCCACCAACTTTCGGCACTTCGAGCAGCACGGCTACACGTGCACGGCAGCGCTCGTCCCAACATCCTCGTCCAGGCCGGGACGAGCTCGGGAAAGACCGAAGCGTTCCTTCTCCCCCTCCTGGCAGAGATCCTCGACGAGCCTCCCGAGATACGCCAACAGCCCGGTGTGCGAGCCGTGCTCATGTACCCGCTGAATGCGCTTGTGAACAACCAGGTCGAACGGCTCGAGCAGTGGCTCGACCGGGAGGGCCTTGGGATCACCGTTGCTCACTACACCTCCCAACTCGATGAGACGTATCGCGAGGCCCGCAAGGCAGGCAAGAAAGACGCCCCGTGCAAACTCATCTCGCGGGAGCAGGTCCGGGGTCAACGCCCGCGGGCGACCACGAGCGCCCCTGTGGGCCCTCCGCATATCCTCGTTACCAACTACAGCATGCTCGAATACATGCTCATCCGGCCCGCCGACGGACCCATCTTTGACGGCGGCAGATTGCACACGATCGTCGTGGACGAAGCCCACGTTTACTCCGGGACAATGGCAGCGGAGATCGCGCTCTTGCTTCATCGCCTGCGAGAGCGCTTCGGCAAGCGGGCCAGCGAAGTCAGTCACTACGCGACATCAGCAACGCTGGGGGGAGCCGGCAGCGAAGAGCAACTTCGGACCTACGCGAGCCGGCTTTTTGGAGTCGCACCGGAAACCGTATCGGTTATCACAGGCAACCGGCAACAGCCGCAGATACCGCCCCGGAAACTCGACGAACGGGTTCATGTCTCGGCTACTGACATCGCGGCCAACGTGCGGTCGCGACGTTCGGTTGAATTGCACGCAACTGATGATCCCGACTCTCCGTACGAGACAACCCACCGCCGCGCAGATCCATCGGAGTGTGACGCAATCCTAGCGGAGCTGCGTCCCCTTGCACGGGCCGACAGGGAGTTGCGCTCGTGGTGGGATGAGAGCGGTGGCGACCTTGCGCGACTCTACGACCGTGTGCTCCGGTCTTCGCCGCTGGCCTGGCGGATGCTCGACGACCTGTGCATGGCCGGCGGCGCCGTTGCGCTCGACGAGCTAGCTCGCTCCCTCTTCCCGGAGGCGCCACGTGCCGATCGGCTGATGGCGACGGCTGTGCTTCTCCGTCTCGGCGGCTCGGCTCGTTCGGACGTCGGTTCGCCGTTCCTCCCCTCTCGGCTGCACGTGTTCGCGCGGGGCCCCGTAGGAGCTTACGTGTGCATCCGGTCCGGCTGCGACAAGAGCGGCCTGACGTATCCGGGTCTCGGGAGCCTGTGGCCCGAGTACCGAAGTATGTGCAGCTGCGACGCTGTATGCCTCGAGCTGCGCATTTGCCGAGGCTGCGGCGAGGATTTCCTTGCCGGAGAGAGGAAGCCCACTGGGGATGCCCTCGACAACTTGGGTGGGATTGCCCCTCCGCCAGCCGAACCTGCGGACGGGACCACCATCGACTTATTCGTTCCCAGCGAGCGCAGCTACTCGGCATCATCCATGATCAACGGTACCGACATCGGATTGCAGGTGTTCAATGTAAGCCCTTCCGGAGATGTTGCTGAAAATGGGGCTCGGCTCCAGCTCCTCTTTCAACAGAGGCGCGAGGGCAACTCGCGGACGACTACGCGATTAAAGAAGAGCAGCCTCGCAGAAGCACTGTCCGGGCTTTCTGGCGCCGCGGCCCAGTCGTACACCAGGCTTCCGGCCTGGCCTCTCTCGCTGTGCCCCGCGTGCGGTCGATCAGGGGCAGACACCATTCAGAGTCTCCGACTCGGTTCAGCCGGTTCGCTGGCGGTGCTGACCGACATTGTTCACGATCACCTCCCCGACCTGCGAGTGGAGGGAGATACTGCGTGGCGACCAGGCAAGGGGCGTCGGCTCCTAGTCTTCTCCGACGGGCGCCAGGAAGCGGCGCGTCTGGCTCCCTACATCGAGGATACCCACGAGTTGATCTCGGTTCGACGCGCGATCTGGCGTTATCTGCAAGCACGCGCTCCGCAAGAGGGACTTGAAGACGAAATCAAAGAGCTCGATGCACTGCTTCGGCAAGAGCCAACGGCGGTCGCCCGTGCTGCGTTCGAAAGAGACCTGACAGAAAAGCGGGCGGCGCGGGAAGGACTCCGGATCGAGGATGTGGCGCGTGCCCTCGCGAGCGACAAGGTCATCGCTCGAGAATGGCGGATCTGGGAGAAACTCCCGGACTGGACACGACGCCCCTTGGAGCTCCCGAACCTTGATGAAGACCCATCGAATAGGCTGCGGGAGTGGACCGCAAAGTACGAACGGGCAGCATCTCAGGAAGCCGGTGGACGCCTCCGGCTCGTGCGCGAGCTCGCCCGGCGTCCGCCGCAGCGGGCCAATCTGGAAACGCTCGGACTCGTCGAAGTTCGCTACCCGCGAATCGAGGAGCTATCACCTCCCAAAACCTTCGCCGAGGCGTGGGGCTCGCGGCCGAGCCCCGCCTTGGCGTGGCAGTCGTTCCTCGCACGTTGTCTGGACACGCTTCGGACAGACGGAGCCGTCGCAATTCCTGAGGGTGTCGACGAGGACGACCCATCGCTCGGTGAGGCGCGGCTCAACAAGGTGTGCCGCCTCACGTCAGCCGATCCGATTCTCGACCTGATCGAGTCGGTACAAGTCATCAACTTCCTTTCGCTCCCCAAGGGGTCCCCCAACCGGCGTACGCACTTCGCGATCCGCCTCGGAGAGCGTCTACAGGTCCCCAATCCGGAGACTTGGGCGCGGAATGTCCTCTGCGACGCCTACGGGCAGCTCTGCGGGTTGGCCGGCGGTCCCGTCGCCCCAATTCGGCGGGCCGCGTATGCAGCAGAGGCGGACGGTCTGCAGGTCGTTTTCGCCGAGCTAAGGCTCCGCCCGTTGACGACCTACCAGCGATGCGACCAGTGTGGTGTGGCTTGGCCCGGTTCACCACTCGATGTCTGTCCCACCTCGCGATGTACAGGGAAGCTTCGCGACACTCCGGGTGATGACCGACATGCCCACCGGCGCGAGAACGCCACGAAGGGAGAGCGTCTCGGACTCTGGACTGAAGAGCATTCAGCGCAGGGTGAGGTCAACGAGAATCGTCGCATCGAGCGCTGCTTCAAGATGGGCCTCGTGAACCTTCTCTCCTCAACCACAACGATGGAGTTGGGCATCGACATTGGCGGGCTGTCGGCGGTGCTCATGTCGAACGTGCCGCCGGCGCTGGCCAACTACGTCCAGAGAGCTGGGCGTGCCGGCCGCCGTTTGGATGGAAGCGCGTTGGCGCTCACCTTCGCGCGCGACCAACCCCATGACCAGCTCGCGTTTCAAGAGCCGCTGCAGTACCTGAAGCAGGAGCTACGCGTCCCCAAGGTCTTCCTCGATCGGGAGCGCGTGGTGTTTCGACACGCTGCAGCGATCTTGCTCGGTTCCTTCTTTCGATACACTGATGTCCAGCCTATAGGCGGCAACCCGTTGGGCGCCTACGGCGATGTCGGCCGATTCTTCGGCCTGAGGGGGCTCCGCGATCTCGACGAAGACGGGAAGCAAGTCGCAGTTGTGCCGGGGCATCGCATCAGTCTCCACGTCGCTGATGGCACGCGCCGCTCAGCGACCGTCTCCGAACTCTTCCAGAAGTATCTGTCGCATCTCGTCTTCGAAACCGAAGAGACCGCTTTCCAATTCGACCGCCCAGCGGTGCTTGGTGCCCTCGCCAAGTTGCTCGAACGCTTCGAGACAGACGCCCCCTTGGAGACGACGCTTGAAGCATTCTTCACGTGGTCACGTACGCTCATCGCCGAGGTGGCCTCTGGCATTCAGCGGCGCGAGGGCATCCTCGTCGAGGAGTTGCTGCGAGCCGCTGGTGTGAAGGAGAAGGAGCCGATTGCCCATTCCTCGACGACCAGGGCTCTGGCCCATCAGCTCCGACACCTTCGCAGGAACACCCTGATCGGCTATCTTGCTGAAAGGCAGTTCCTGCCGCGATACGGCTTCCCCATCGATCTCGTGGAGCTTGAGACCTTCGAGTACCGGCGGGAAAGGAGACGCCACCCTGACCAGACGCCGCGCGTTCTCGTCCAGCTTCAACGAAACCTCGACCTGGCGCTCAGCGAGTATGTGCCCGGAAGCGAACTCATTGCCGGGAAGCTGATCTACCGAAGCGCCGGCGTGCAGAAGCATTGGACAGGCCGCAAGAGCCAGACGGAGTTCGCGTCCGGGTGGTATCGTATCTGCTCCTCATGCAACTCGACGGATGTCGCCGAGCCAGGAGCGATGCCAGCGGCCACTCCCTGCGTGGTGTGCCAATCCACTGATAACGTCTGGAGGCAGTACCTGAAGCCTGAGTTCGGATTCACGGTGGACGCGAGCGTGGCCCCACGGCGGGCATACAGGCCCGAGATGGCCATACGAGGTGGGGTCGCAAGTCTGCGCATCAACGATGCGGGGCTTCGACGGGAGCCCACAGCGCAGGAGGGCTTCCAGCTCGCGTATGTGCCGGACGGCGAACTCTTCTTCTACAACGAGGGCCGGTACAGAGAAGGCTTCGCCCTCTGCTGGATGTGCGGACGGGCTGAGAGCGAGGATGTCGGCGCGGACCCCGCGGATCCAAAGAGCTTGCCCGCGGAGCTTGCCCCAAGCACGGGCAAAGCGAAGAAGAAGTCCGACCCCAATCAGGTGCCGACCATCGGACGCCATCGGGTCCCGTGGAGCAACTTGCCGTGTGGGAACGAAGGGCCGCGCTATGCGAGGAAGATTTCGCTCGGAACGACAATCCGCACCGACGTCCTGCGAGTCAGGGACGACGGCAGGTTCGGACCGACCTTCATGGGCGATGTGGGTTTCGCGCGAACCTGGATGGCTGCGCTGCAGACCGCGGCCACGCGCTTACTCCGAGTCGACGTGCGCGAGATCGCGGGCGTACTCGTGCCGCGGCGGTTGGATGAGGGGAAAGTCTTTGACGTCGCGCTTTATGACAACACCCCTGGGGGCGCTGGCCACGTCGGTGAAATCTTCGACCACTTCCCCGAGTTGCTGCAGCAGATCCGCTCCCTCCTCCGCGGCTCCGAGAGTCACGATCGGACTTGCGGCGGCGCTTGCCAAGCGTGCCTGATCTCATATCAGACGCAGCGTTTCGCGAAGTCTCTCGACCGCAGAGTCCTCCTTCGCGCGCTTGGCTGAAGACATCTGTCATGCGATGAAACAACCAGTTGTGGACCCCGACGAAGGCTCATCGGCGAGCACTTCGAGTGGCGCGTGCAGGGAGGCCGTTTAGGTTGAAACCAGGGTTGGGTCTTCTGGGTGCGGGAAATCGTCGTACCAGAAAAGGCGCTCGTTGTTTCGGTAGACCTCATACCCGTAAGCCGTGATCAAGGCAGCCGCAAAGTCGACTTCTTGGCGAACGCGCAGCCGGAAGCCGCCTCGAAACAAGACCTCACCTTCCGCGGTACCCGTGTAAGGGCTGTCGGACCAGACGATCACGGTGGAGCGGAGCACCTCGGGTTGATCCAATAGCTCGGCGGCGAAGCGGCTGTACTCGGTGAGGGAGGAAAGGGGATTGAGCGGGTTCGCAGCTGCCATCCGAGTGATGGTGGCTCAGTATGCCGGGTGAAAGCGTAAGGCCTGCACGACGTCGTTCTCTCGGATCTGCTCGTCGTAGCTGCGTTTGCGCCGCAGCCATGTTTCGTAGATCCCCTTCCAGCGACTGAAGTCGGCGCGGCTCTCGTCGTACTCGTCGAAGTGAGCCAGCTTGACGGTCGTCAGCGCGGCGTAGAAGTCGTGACTGAGAATCCCGTACTTCTCCTCGTAGAGCGTGAGACGCCGCTCTAGCTGCTTCATCTCGATGACCAAGTCGTGAATCTGCATCGCCAACCCCCGCTGCGGCCAAGCCGAGCACACCGAACCAGAGGCTAACCCAGCTTGCTGCTGCTACGCAAACAGCGAGGGTGACGGTTTTCGATGGGTGCCGGCTAGGTCGGCAACAGCGGCTTCGAGAAAAGAAATGAAGCGCCGGCGGCCGCGATATCGAGCGTCCGTGGCGCCGTTGGTGTTGTGGCTCGGTGCTCCTCGTCGCCGCATCCGTCCCTTACGCTGTCTCAACGATGACCTTGCCGGGGCTGCCGGCGTTGCCGCTTGTCTTCGACGACTATCCGCACGTCCCGGTTGAGCGCCGTCAGAAACCGCACGAGGCGCTCGATTGAGAAGTCGTCGGCGATCTTCAGCCGGCTCCGAAGTTCTTGGCGAATTTCGCGAGATCGTCGTGAAATCCGACCCACGGCGGTGCGCTGTCAGTCCAGATGTGCGCACTCGGCTGCAACCAGCTGGGATCGTCGAGGGTGGCGACCTTGATCCCCAACAGCGACGTGGTGGCGGCGTTGCGCGCGAACAGCGGCGTGCCGCATTGCCCGCAGAAGAGACGGCTCACCATGGTTCCGGAATCAGCCGCCACCGAGAAGGAAGCCGGGGAACCCTCGACCGACACGCTTTCCTGCATCACGACCAGCACACTCGAGCTGGCACCGCCCGAGGCATACTGGCAGTCACGACAGTAGCAGTGCACGAAAGCCGCGGGTTCGGCGGTACAGCGATATCGAATCGCCCCGCAGCGGCACCCACCTTCGAACGGAACCGGCACGCCGACCTCCTCTCTAGTTGCCACTGGGCCGCGACGACCGCGCGTTCTTCCTGCTAACTTCCTGCGGCCGGCCTACTGCCCGGCGACGGTCATGCGAGCGATCTTGATGGTTGGTGCGGACACGGCGTGGCGCAACTGCAGGTCGTTGCCGATAACTTCCAGGCTGCGGAACATATCGAGCAGATTGCCGGCGATGGTGATTTCCTCGACCGCGTAGGTCAGCTCGCCGCCGGCGATCCACTGGCCGACCGCGCCGCGGGAGTAATCGCCGGTGACGGGGTTGACCCCCATGCCGATGAGTTCGGTGACGTAGAGCCCTTCGCTGACGCTAGCGATGATCTCTTGCGGCGACTCGGAGCCGGCCACGGGAAAGAAGTTGGCGGTGCTGACGTGGGGTGCATCGGCCACCGATCTGCCGGCGTTTCCGGTGGTGCGACTGCCGAGTTTACGCGCTGAGTAGCTATCAAACAGATAGTTGGCGAGCACGCCGCGCTCGATCACCGCCGTACGCCGCGTGGCCACGCCTTCGCCATCGAACGGTCGTGACGCCAGGGCACCCACGAGCGTGCCGTCGTCATAAATCGTCAAGAACTCGGGCGCGATCTGCTGGCCTAACTTGCCGATCAGGAACGAGCTGCCTTTGTACAGCGAATAGCCCGAGACGGCGCCGGCCAGGTGGCGCAGCAAGCTGGCGGCGGTCTCGGGGTCGAACACCACCGGCACCTCGCAGGTTTGCACCTGCCTGGCGCCGAGCCGGCGCAGGGTGCGCGCAGCGGCGGTTTGGCCGACCGCTTCGGGTGAGTCCAAGCGGTTCAGCTTGCGCGCGGAGGAGTACCAGTAGTCGCGTTGCATTGCGCCCTCGGCTGAGGCGATCGGTACCACCGAGAGCGAGAAGCCGGAGTCGCGATAGCTGCCCGAGAACCCGGCGCTGGAGGCGTAGACCACGCGATCGTAGCCGGCGCCGAACTCGGCGCCTTCGGAATTGGTGATGCGCGGGTCGGCGCTGCGGGCGGCGTCTTCGGCGCGGCGCGCCAACTCGATGCCGTGCTCCGGCGTAACGGTTTCCGCTGCCGGGTCATACAGGTCGAGGTCAGGAATGGTGCTCGCCAGTTCGCCCGGCTCCGGCAGGCCGCCGAACGGGTCGGGCGCGGTGATCCGCGCCAGCGCGCAAGTCTCGGCGGCGAACTGCTTGAGGGCGCGGTGACTGAAGTCGGCCGTCGCCGAGATCGCCGTTGACTGTCCGACGAAGAGGCGTAGGCCGAGATGCTTCTCGCGCGCGTGTTTGAGCTTTTCGATCTCACCCAAACGTACGCCGACGCTGAGCGAGGTGCCCTCGGCCACCACCACATCGGCGGCATCCGCCCCGGCCCGCTTGGCCGCGGCCAGCAAGCTCTCGGCAATCTCTTCCAAAGGCTGGGCGCTCATGCCGCACTCCGCACTCAGGCGCGGGTACCGCCTACGGTGATTTCATCAATACGGATGGTGGGGAGACCAACCCCCACCGGGATCGACTGCCCGTCTTTGCCGCAGGTGCCGATGCCTTCGTCGAGGCGCAAGTCATTGCCGACCATGCTCACCCGCTTGAGCGCCTCCGGTCCGCTGCCGATCAAGGTGGCGCCCTTGACCGGGCGCGTGATCTGACCGCGCTCGATCAGGTAGGCCTCGGTAGCGGAGAAGACGAACTTGCCGTTGGTGATGTCGACCTGGCCGCCGCCGAAGTGCGCGGCGTAGAGCCCGTGGTCGACCGAGCGAATGATGTCCTCGGGCGCCGAGTCGCCCGCGAGCATGAAGGTGTTGGTCATGCGCGGCAACGGAATGTGGGCGAAGCTCTCGCGGCGGCCGTTGCCGGTCAGCGGCAATCCCATCAGCCGCGCGTTCAAGCGGTCTTGCAAATAGCCGCGCAGGATACCCTTCTCGATCAGCACCGTACGGCCGGTCGGAATGCCCTCGTCATCGACGTTGAGCGAGCCGCGGCGGTTGGCGATGGTGCCGTCGTCCACCACCGTACAGAGCGGCGAGGCCACCTGTTCACCGAGGCGGCCGGCGAAGGCGGAGGTCTGCTTGCGGTTGAAATCGCCTTCGAGGCCGTGCCCGACGGCTTCGTGCAGTAACACCCCGGGCCAGCCGGGACCGAGCACCACGGTGAGCGTGCCCGCCGGGGCGTCGACCGCGTGCAGGTTACGCAGGGCTTGCTCAGCGGCGGCGCGGGCCAGCCGCAGATGCCGATCACCTTCGGTGATGAAGCTGAACTCGACGCGCCCGCCGCCGCCGTAGGTGCCCTGCTGCCGCAGCGAGCCCTCTTCGGCGATGCAGGTCACGCTCAGACGCACCAGCGGCTGAATGTCGCCGACGATGAAACCGCTGGAGCCGGCGATCAGCACCAGCTTGTGCTCGACGCCGAGCGCGGCCAGGACGTTCTTGATACGCGAGTCGAGCCGGCGGGTGACGACGTCGATCTGATTGAGCAGCGCCACCTTTTCGCTCAAGGCGATCTCGATCGGCGGCTCGGCGAGGTGGTAGAGGTCGTGCGTCGGGGCCTGCCCGCGGATGGCGACCGGTCCGGCCGCGTCGCCGGCTTGCGCGATCGCCTGGGCGGTTCGTGCCGCTAGCTTGATTTGCTCGACGGTGACATCGTCCGAGTGCGCGTAGCCGGTCTTGTCTCCGGCAACCACGCGCATGCCGACGCCTTGCGAGACGTTCTTGTTGGCTTTCTTGACGATACCGTCTTCGAGGCTGAAGCTCTCGCTGGTGCGGAACTCGAAGTAGAGGTCGGCGTAATCGGCCCGCCGCGCGATCGCGCCGCCGACGGTCTGCTCGAGCAGCCGTTGGCTCAGACCGAAGCGCTCGATAAAGAAACGCTCGGCGGCCGCTGATTCGGGATCACTCATGCACGCGCCATCCTTGCTTTCGATTTCCCGACCTGGATAGCATGCCGCCACTGGGTCAGCCAGCCGTGTCTGCCAGCAAGCGCGCGAGAGTGAGACGATGCTAGCCCTGCTCGATCAGTTGTTCAGGCAAATGATCGAGCAGCAGGAGCACAAGCTGCTGCGCTTGGCACGCGAGCTGGTGCCCGACCTGACACCCGAAGACCTGCGCAATCCGCACGACTTCCCCGCGCTGGCGCGCGACCCCGGCTTCAACTACGAGGACGGCTTGCTCGCCGGTTTGCGCAGCGCCCAAATGGCCGTCCGGGCGGAGTTGCGGCGGTAACGAACGAGCGCACTCAGCCCGGGCTCACGGCGTGCACACGAAGATGAGCATATCCAAGTCGCGCTTGCGCTCGTCCGAGACGACGTTGGTGAGCAATATCCTTCGTCCCGCCCACTTGCTCGCGGATCGCACCAGCAGCGGCACGGGAATCTCCATGGTCGGTGCGCACTCGTCCCAACGGCCGGTCCTGAGCGTTTCCAGGGCTTGACCGAGCCTGGTGCGCACCGCAGCGGTCACGGGCGAGCGGCCGGCATCGCGCGCTGATGGCATCATCACGCTGTAGCTTGCGAGCGTTGCCGGTTCGCACCGCGCCCGCAGGCTCAGGTCGTTGACGTTTGCGCACACGGTAACGTGGAAGGTGCAAGTCCCGGACACCCCGCCGTCGAAGTCGCAAGACGGGTCATTGTCGCGACAGGTCTGTTTTGCCGAGAGCCGTCCGCTGCGGTCCAACTTGGGCGAATTGTTGGGATTCACCACCACCCACTCCGCGAAGCAGTCGGTTGCCGCCCAGCCGCCGCCGGGGATAAATTCACGCCGGCAGCTTTGCGAACAGCCGTCGCCATCGGTGGTATTGCCGTCTTCGCATTCCTCGCGGCACGCGGTGTTGACGATGCCGTCGCCGCAGATGGGTGCAGGATCGAGCGTGCAGCTGCTCGAGCAACCGTCGCAGTTATTCGTGTTGCCGTCATCACACGCCTCGCCGTTGTCCGGCACCGCATCACGACAGCGGGCGTTGCGGCAGCTGGTGCGGCAGGCATTGGGCGCCGTGTCACTGTTTAGCCCACCAGCGTCGCATTCCTCACCGCACGCGCTGTTCACTATGCCATCGCCGCACAGCGCGCCGATCTCCCGCCGGCAGGTCGCCGAGCAGCCGTCGCAGCTGGTATTGTTGCCGTCGTCGCACTCCTCACTGGGCTCAAGGCGGCCATTGCTGCAGCCGCCGAGGTTCATAAACACGGCGTCTGGACGCACGACGTCGAGCAGCCCGTCGTGGTTGACGTCGGCGAGGATAACTTTGCGCAGGACGCCGGCGTACTGCTTGCGAAAGATACTCGGTGATCCGAGCCGACCTGCGCTGTCCGCGGGGAGCACGAGAAGTCCGCAGTTGGTGTCGTGCACGACGATCGCGCGCTGTCCTCGTCCGTCCAAGTCGGCGATGCCGATGCCTTGAGGGGAGCATTCGCCCGGAAGCGGATAACGCTCCGGAGATAGAAAGCCGCCCCGGTCATCACCCCGAGCAACTACAACAATAGCGGCGCCGGCGTCCCAGTCGTAATCAATCACGGCCAAATCCGCGGCCCCGTTGCCGTCGATATCCCCCAGCGAAACGCTCCCGGCATAGAGGTTTGACAGCAGCCCCATCGGGACACGGACCCATTCTCCGAAATCGCCTGGGTTCAGAAGGACGCTGACTACGCCGGTGTCGTCACCACGGATAATCGCAACGTCCGGCAACCCGCTGCGATCAATGTCTGCCACGTCCATCGCCGTGATCCCGGGACGGTCGAGATAGTCGTCGGGATCATGAAAGTAACGCGGAATACCTTGCCGGGCGATGTCGAAATAGAAGCCGACACTGCGACCCCCAGCCTCGGCGAACGCCAGATCCATCGAGCCGTCGCCATCAAAGTCGGCGGCGGCCACAGCCGTGGCCAAGTCGCTGAGCCGGCGAGCGAGCGCGAAGCGCCCCTGCCCATCGCCATGGAGAATTGAGGTGACTCCGATACTGGCCGTAGCAAGGTCGATCAAGCCGTCGGCGTTGAGGTCGGCCGCCACAATGGCTAGCGGTGTCTCGTAGTCGCTCAGTTGATAGGTTGTCGGACCCGACCAACCGCCGCTGCCATCACCGAGCCAGATCGATACGTTGGCTGAGCCAGAATTAGCCACTGCGATATCCGCGTGGCCGTCGCCGTTGAAGTCAGCTACCGCGACGCCACCCGCGTAGATGCTGTCAAACGCTACCGCCGGCTTGCCGGGGCCGAACCGGCCCGTGCCATCACCGCGCGAGATGTTCAGGCCCGGATGGCGCACGGTGACCAAGTCCAGCAGGCCATCGCCATCAACATCGGGAAGCTGATCCTGGAAGTCGCTGCCGTAAGGGAAGGAACCACCACTGTCCGGGGAGAGGATAGGACTGCCGAAACTCCCAGCGCCGTTGGCGAGATACACCTCGGTGGCCTTCGGATCGCGCATGTAAGGGTAGAGAAACGACGTGAAGGGATTGCGGGAGGTCAGCACCACGTCATCTCGCCCATCGCGATTCAGGTCAGCAATCACCTGGTTCACCAGCCCGCGTTGGAAGCCGACCGACTCGGGCAGTCGCGCTGGGGCGGCGAACTGACCGCTGCCGTCGCCAAAATAGACCGCGGAAAACCCGCCCACCTTACCGGCGTCGGGATCTGAACGGTGAGCGGGATCCTGTCGAATGTAGTCGAAGCGTACCAGCAAGTCGCGCCGGCCGTCACCGTTGAGATCACCGGCCACGATGTCGAGGGGATGCGGATAATCCCCCACTACTTGATCCGATGGAGGGGTGGGTGCCGGCAATAGGGCAGGGGGCTCGAAAGCTGCCGCAGGGCCCGTTAGCCACACCCGTACGGACTGCAGACTGCGCGTCGCCAAATCCGTCCGCCCGTCACCGTTAAGATCGCCCCCGTACCCAGGCCTACCACACGGTCCGGACGGAAGCACACTCGGCGCGGCAACGGCGAAACCCCCGATTCCATCGCCTAGGTACGGCACGATCTCCACTCGCGGGTCGAGGCCGCCATAGTAGTAGTTGCAGACTAGAAAATCGGCAAGGCCGTCGCCGTTAAAGTCGCCGACGCTGGGCGACCCTCTACCAACGCCTGGCCCGGCGGGCCCGAGGCCGAAGCTGGCCTGAAAGCGGCCTCCCGCTTCGCCGAGGAACACCCTAATAATCGAGCCCTCATCCGGAGGTATCGGGTCGTCAGCACGAACAATCGCGTCGAGGCGGCCGTCCCGGTTGAAGTCAGCCGTGAAGATCGCCCGAAGAGCCAGGCGATCGTCAGCCGCCTGATAACAAGCCGAGAAGTAGTCTGACCCGTTTCCAGGCAGAACAAATAAGCCGGTATCAGCTCCGACGAGGATGTCTGGATATGCGTCCGAATTTATATCTGCAACCGCCCCGACCACCGGATAGGCAATCCGATTCGGAAGATCCACAGGAAAAAATGCCGGTGGCGGACCGGCGGCGAAGCTACTTGGCGTGCCCATCACCATGAGCACTGCAACTCCCAGCCCCCTGGTCGTTCGCGACATGATGTCCCCTTTCCGGTGCAGCCGCCTGCTCCGGCGCCCCACCGAGCGGGAAATCAACCAACTAAACGGTCGATTGAACACACGGCGGGACCGTGAGACCCGCTGCCCGCATGAAAGCAGCAACTGAGCAAATCCCTAAGACCTCGGTGCCCTCCTGATTCGCTAACCGAAACAAAAACGCGAGTGAACTCTACTCCGCCATGTGCGCCAGTGTCAATCGAAAGTCGCCATCCGCGGCCATCCGGCCATCCGCAGCAGTATGGGCGATGGCGGGTACCCTTCGATTCGCCGCGCGCGGTTGCGCCGCCGCGGCGCGGCGGACTATAACCGCCCCGTATGGCCAATAGCTCGGGCAAGGGGATGGTCGGATCCCTCCTCGAAGTTGTTGACCGGCCCGGTCCTCTCGTCATTCTGCCCCACGACAACCCGGATCCGGACGCGCTCGCCAGCGCTGCCGCGCTGCAGTACATCGTGCGCCAGCGGCTGGGGAAGGACTCGGTGATCGCCCTGGGCGGCATTGTCGGCCGGGCCGAGAATCGTGCCATGCTGAAGTACCTCAACATCAACCTGGTGCCGGTAGGTGACCTCAGCTTCGAGCCGGGCACGCTAGTGGCGTTGGTCGATACCCAGCCCGGACGTAGCAACAACTCGCTGCCGGAGGGCTTCATTCCGGCTGTCGTCGTCGATCACCACCCGGCGTACTGTGACACGCACCTGGTGCCGTTCTTCGACCTGCGCGACGAGTACGGCGCCACGGCGTCGATTCTGACCGAGTACTTGCAGGAGTCGCGGCTCGAGCTGGAGACCAAGATCGCCACCGCGCTCTTCTATGGCATTGCCGCCGAGACCCAAGATCTCGGACGCGAGGCCACCGCCGCGGATATTCACGCCAGTCAGTTCCTCTATCCGCACACCAACAAGCGGCGGCTGTCGAAGATCGAGAACGCGCGGGTGCCGCGCGAGTACTTCCGCGCCTTTCGCGACGCGGTCGAGAAGGCCGTGATCTACGAGAAGGTGGTGATGTCGTGCATCGGCGAGGTGCGCTACCCCGACATGGTCGCCGAGGTCGCCGACTTCCTGTTGCGCCTTGATCAGGTCGAGTGGGCGGTGGCGATGGGATACTTCCAGAGCGCCTTGTACGTGTCGCTGCGCACCACGTGCCGTGACGTCAATGCCGGTGAGCTGCTGCAGAAGGTGCTCGGCAGCCACCACGCCGGCGGCCACGATCAGATTGCCGGCGGCCGTATCCCGGTCAACGAAGGCGGGGTGGGCGCAGAAAAAGCCGCGGTGCAGGTGAAGGAGCGGCTGCTGCACGCCCTCGGCATTCAATCGTGCAGCGCGGCGGACTTGGTCGGTTGAATCCCGCCGGCGTTGATTTCAGCCACGTGTGGCCACCGTCAGCACGGCGTCGGTCGCAATCCCCTTGAAGGTGCAGTAACGCTCCAGCCCGGCGGCCCCCAGCGCGCATGCCAACTCCAGTACCAGCGCGTCGTCGCAGGTGCCGGCGCCGGCGATGAAATCCGGGATGGCATCGATCGGCTCCAGCCAATAATAGAGCGCCGCCGCCAACAAACTCACGGTGTGATACGGGATCTGCGGGCACACGCGCTTGGCGTGATCACGCAACAGCTGCAAGGCCACCTCGAGTTGGCGGTGAAAGCGGGCATGGCGCTTGCCGTCCCCCGCGGCCTTGTCACGCACCTCGCGCGCACGCGCCAACAGTGAATCGACGTCCGCCGGAGCAATGCGCGCCGCTTGTTCGAGCAGGTACGCCTCGACCTCGATGGCCGGCAGCAGCTGCGCGGGTGATTTCGCCGAACGCACTCGCTTGGGATGAGCGGGAGAGTCTGGCATGGCCGCAGCAGACTACGACCGGACAGGCGAGTCAAGGGCTTGCCGGCCGCTAATCAGGCGCGGGTGTGCGACAAGTCTGTGGGTAACGTGCAGCCGACCGGGCAAATCCTCTCCAGTCTGACAGTACTGTGTACTGTCCGGCCGAGGCCCATGGCCGAAA
>JACQVA010000048.1 GCA_016210005.1 Deltaproteobacteria bacterium
AACACCGGTCCCGATCCACCGCGCTGACCGGTGGCGGCGCAGCCGGTTCCCACCCCGCTGATCCGTCGCTCCGTCTCGGTGGCCCGGTCGCAACCGATCGCCCCGGAAAAATCGAGCTATGCATGCTCACCGGAAGGACACCCTCGCTGTTGAGTTGCGTTGCTCGACCGTTGGGCGCTGGTGCGCTGAGGTGCAGACACACCAGCGCCCGGTCGGACGCGGCGGAGGTATCGCCGCGTGGCGCGTCACTACTGTTGGGGCGTGACAACGTCGTAGTGAGCAAGACGTGTAGGCCGTGCCGCCGCCTCGGCCGCTAACTGTTCGACGACCTGTTCGATCTTGCTCAACCGGTCGCGCAAGGCGGCGTTCTCGCTCGTCAGCTCGGTGTTCTCCCGGCGCAGCTCACTGAGCACAACCTGATGCGCGCGCAGACTGTTGATCTGCTCGGCCTGCATTTGCTGCACCCGCTGCTGTTTCTGCACCTCATTGAGCAGCATGGGCACGAGCAAGTGGTAGCGCACCACATTCGGCCGCCCTTCGTTGTCGGTCACGATCAACTCGGGCATGACCTGCGCGACTTCTTCGGCGATGAGGCCGTACTCGGCGTGACCCTCGGGATCGATCTCAGGCTTGTAGCGGAAGGCCACCGGGTGCAACTGCATCAGCTTGCTGCTGGTATCGCCAAGGTCGCGGATGTCGGTCTTGTAGCGGCGCGACGAGGTGCTGGTGCCGAGTTGGCCCGATCCGTTGACGTACACCGTGCTGCCACCGCTGCTGGTCGCGCCGCTGATGCCGGCAATGAATGTCGCTGACTGTCCGCTCCCGATTCGGATGATGTTTGAATCGCCCGCCGTGCCACCGTGGCCGATCATGATGTTGTTGTTGCCCGTGGTGAGGTTCACGCCGGCGCCGTTGCCAAGGGCGGCGTTGCTGCTACCGCTCGTCAAATTGTAAAGCGCGGCTTGCCCCACGGCGGCGTTGTTGATGCCGGTGTCATTCTTGTAAAGGGCCTGGCGCCCAACGGCGGCATTCCAGGAGCCCGTCGTGTTGGCGGCCAGCGCGGAATGGCCGACGGCGACGTTGTCGCCTCCGCTCCCGGAGGTTGACAACGCCTGGGCGCCGACGGCGGTATTGCGGTTGGCCGTACTTCCCATGAGCGCACTGTGGCCGACGGCGGTGTTTTCGCTGCCGGTAGTGTTCCAATACAGCGCATTTCGGCCGACCGCGGTGTTGGAACTTCCGGACACGTTCAAATAGAGCGCGGTGACGCCCAAGACCGCATTCTCGCTGCCACTGGTGTTGCTGACCATCGCGCTGCTCCCGACTGCGCAGTTCGAAGCCCCGTTCATGTTGTACACGAGCGCGCCTGATCCGACGGCCGTGTTGTTCGATCCGGTGGAGTTGTTGGCGAGGGTACGGAAGCCAAATGCAGAGTTGCTCCCCGCGGCCGTGGTGTTGGTCAATGCGCCTGCACCAACGGCCGTGTTCTGATCGCCCGTGTTGAGAAGTTTGAGCGCCTCAGCGCCCACCGCGGTGTTGCCGCCGGCGGAGGTGTTGTTCGCCAGGGCTGAGGAGCCAACGGCCGTGTTGGAATCACCGGTATTATCCTCCAATGCACTGTCGCCGACTGCCACGTTCTGAGACCCGATGACATTATCGTTCAGCGCCAAGACCCCGACCGCGGTGTTGTTGCTGCCGGTGGTATTGTTCTGGAGCGCAGCCGAGCCAAGAGCGGAATTGTAGGTGCCCGTATCGTTCATTTGGAGGGCGGCCGCGCCGACGGCCGTATTGTCCGACGCGGTGGTGTTGCTGTTGAGCGCGTTCATGCCCACGGCGGTGTTGGTGCCACCCGTGCTGTTGTTGGTGAGTGCCCCGAAACCCACGGCGGTGTTGGCGTTCCCGGTCAGATTGCCGAACAGCGCATTCACGCCAAATGCGGAGTTGTTACTGCCGGTAGTATTCGTGTTCATGGCGGACAGACCTACTGCAGTGTTGGCGCCGCCCGTCGTGTTCGAAGAGAGTGCGTAGGCGCCGACCTGCGTGTTGCTGCCGCCGGTGTTCGTCCCGAAATTGATGTCCACGTTGCGCAACCCGCCATCCGCCACGTCAGCGCCAGTGATGGTACCGTCGACAATGTTCGACGACGTGACCTGCCCGCCGATCAGGGTCACTTCGAGTTGCGGTATTTGGCTCGTGCTGATGTTCTCCTTGGAGTCGAGCTTGATGTTTAAGCCCACCCCAGCCGTCGGTACCAGCGCCAAGCCATTGTTGGTCAGCGACCCGTTGAGCCACGCCTTCACCGCGTTGGTGACGTCGACGGTGATGAAGTCTTTCTTCTCTGCCGGCGTCACGGGTACGGCGGACTGCTCGGTGGTGCCCAGCGTCGGGGCCACGGCGTAGGTGACCGTCGATTCCGTCCATGCCGAGGTGAGCCGCACGACATCGAACGCGCCGGCGAGCAAGCCGGTCACGGTGTTGGGATACAGCGTCAGCATCGCCTTGGCGACGTCGTTGCCACCGGTCCCGCTGGGCAACACCGACAGATCGAATTGCACGTAGACGTTCTTGGTGGTGAGGCTGATTGGTGGCCCGGCCAGTTCGAGGCTGGTGGCAATGCCTTTGTTGCTGGTCGGGAGCGACGACACGGTGTGCGTGTCGCCGACGAGTGGCAGCAGGGTGGCCGCAGCGGGTTGCGCGAGCGAGCACAGTGCTGCGATCAAACATCCTAGGATCAGTGGGCGCGCTTGACGGGTCATCGATATCCCCTCCTTCGTGTGAGTTTCGAATGTATAGTGGTCTTCAAATCGTGCCGATGGGCCATCTCGCACTCGGGGCGGCCCTCGCTGGCTGCGCCACCATGTGACTATTCGCTCCATGTGATCGGTCCTTCCGGGCCCGGCAGGTACGCGCAGCGGTAGCCGGTCTTGATGCGGGTGGAGAGATGAAAGCCGAGCTGTGCGTCGTGCGTGCTGATTTTCTGCAACGCTGCCTTGAGGCGCTTGGTGACGGCCGTGCGCGCTTGTTCGCGACTGCTCTCATCCAACGGCTTGGGGCCCCCGGCCCAAGACGAGAGATCGAGGACCGAGTAGTACTCGCCCGGATGGTGCAGGAGGTGCGCGAGATACTGCAGCCCCTTGCGGTCGCGGAGCCGCAACACGTTGCCTTGATAGGCGATCGTCCAATACTCGCCCTCGCGGCGGAAGGTGAACAAGTCCTGGCTGTCGGTCATGCGATGTCGTTCCCGCAGGTTCCTCCCGGCTACGGCGGCAGCCGCTGCAAATAGGGGCGCGACGACCGGCGGCACATCGTGACGATCGGCGTCACGACGGTGCGCCCTTTTACGTTGAGGGGGCGTGACATCCGGCGTCACGATGTGACGCCGGCCACGCCCCCATCGATTTGGAATGATCTTCCGATCGTTCCGGGGCGAAAGGGCGCGAGAGGCTTTGCCGAAAGACTCGATGGGCAGCCGTCATACCGGCGCAAGCCGGTATCCAGTTGGGATGGTGGGCCTCCAACCTGGATTCCGGCTTTCGCCGGAATGACAAATTGGAATGTCGAGCGGCTTGGGAAGCCGGCGGAAAGAGACGACGCTACGGCTTCACAGGACCCACTGCATCGGGCGGGTCGGCCCCGGAACGTAGGAGCAGAACAATCCTGTCTTGATCGTCTCGCGGAGGTAGCGGCCCAAATGCGGGTTGTGCTCGTCAATCCGATTGATGATTTCCTTGATCCGCTTGGTCACCGCGCTGCGGGCGCGTTCGGCGTGGCCGGCGGCGAGGCGGTTACGCCCGTTGAGCCCGACGGCGCCGGCGATCTCCTCGGTGAGGAACTCGATCTCCGCGCGCAACCGAGTGGCGCGGCCGGTGTCGGCGTGACCTTCGGCTTCATCGAGTTCTGCCCGCAAATCGGCGACGCGCTGCGCGTACTCCGCGCGGGCGCGCTGGTCCAACAGCGGCAAACCCTGATCCATCACGGAAGATGCGGGAGTCGTTGTCACCGAAGTCTCGCCCAGCGTGACGAGGTCGAGCACATGAAACTCACGACCCGGATGACGGAGCAGGTGGGCGATGTAGCTCAGACCTTTGGCGTCGCGAAGACGCAGCGGAGCGCCGTTGTCCGACACGGTCCAGTAGTCGCCTTCGCGGCGGAACACGGCCGTCGCACTGGCTTTGAGGTGGGCGGCGGCAACTTGTGCGGTGCCGGTTGTGTGGGCTGCGCCGGCCAATCGGAGCGCTTCGCTCTGCACAACGGAGGCGATCAACTCGGAGGCCTGCTGTTCCAGTGCGCCGGCGCCGAGTTCTCGCGCCGTAGCCAGCACCGCATCCAGCCGCGTGCGCGCCTGTGCCGCATCGTCTGGCTGCCGCCGCGCCAGCAGCATGCGTGCGTACGCGAGTTGGGTGCGCGCTGCGAACAGCGGCATCCCCATTCGGCGATACATGGCCAGCGCGTCGTCGAAATGTTGCACTGCCGTGTCCCAGCGCTGCATCGTGGCGGCCAGCAAACCGAGCGGATGCGAGGCCGAGCCGAAACAGATGAAGGTGTACGCGGTGACGATGTTCCGTCCCGCATAGGGGAGGAGCAGCTCGTACAACGTGGGGGCGCGCGCCGCATCGCCCAACGCCGCGCACACCTCGGCGAGCAATGCGACCGTGAGGCTGGCGGCTTTGGCCCCCCGCTTCATCGCGGCGAAGTCGTCGATGGCGATCCGCTCGAACTCGCTGCGAGCCGCGACCTGACGACCCAACTCGCTCAGCACGTAGATGAAGATGGACCGAAACCCGACGGCGCGAACATGTCGATCGGCCGCGGCGCGGAATGCGGGTTCGACTTCTGCGAGGCGGCCCTGTTCGCGGCAGACTTGGAGCAGTTGGAGCCAGAGCATCTGGAAGGCCCCCTCGCGGTTGACCTGCTGCCCGATCGCAAACGCCTCGTGCGCCAGCTGTTCACATTCCGCCAGTCGTCCCGCCAGCATCGCGCGCACGGCCCGCAGGTGGGTCGCCTGACCGAGCCACACCGGTTGGCGGATGCGCGCGGCATCGCCCGCCTGTGCTTCGACCTCACGGCGAAACGCATCGCCCTCTCCCAACTCCAGCAAGTCGCGCACGCGCAGCTCGCGACACAACATGATGAGGTTGGTGTCGTGGGTGAGCGCGGCCGCGGCCATTGCTTCGGTGGACACGGCGGCGCGCTCTTCAATGTTCGAGGAGCCTCCCAGCACCCAATGGCGGGCGAGCAACGCCTCGGCCAGCGCACCAGCATCTCCCAGCCTGCGCGCCAGGGCGACGGCCTCGACGGTGAGTTGCCCGGCGCGAATTCGACTGGCTCCACCGTCTGCGCTGAGTGCGGTGGCGAGTTGCGCCGCGGTTCTGGCGCGCAGCGCGCTCTCCTGATCTCCGAGCGCAGCGAAGGCTTCTTCCAGGAGCGCAAGCAGCTCCTCGTCTTTCGCGCCGATCGCAAACCCTTCGTGGCCGTCGGCAATCGCCGCACGGGCAAGGAAATCCGGACGGCCCAATCGGCGCGCAATCGCGGCGAGGCGTTGATGGGTGTCGCGTGCCCGGTCGCGTTGGCCGGCGCGTTGCTGGGCATGGGCAAGGCACAGCAGCACCTCGCAGCGCTCTTCGTCGGCGCCGGGCGTGGCGGCGTGGAGCACTCGATCCGCCAGTTCGTACAAGCGCACCGCCTCTTCATAGGCCAGGAGCGCCAGGGCACGATCCCCGGCGCGGCGCGCGTAGGCGACCGCCTTCGCACCGTCCGCATCGCCATCCGCCTCGGCGAAATGGTAGGCCAACTCGGCGACTCGTTCGGCCGCATCCGGCAGCTGCTCGATCGCGTTCCCCACCGCGCGGTGCAAGTGCCGGCGCGATGTGTCCGGAATGGCTTCGTAGAGCGTCTCCCGAATGAGCGCGTGCGCGAACCGATAGCGGCCGCTCGCGGTGCGAAGCACAATGCGGGCGGTCACCGCCTCCTGCACGACCGCGCACGTGGCGCCGGTAGCGCGCTCGACGACGTCGGTTAGGAAATCTCGCCCGATTACTGCGGCAATCTGAAGCGTATCGAGACAGGCTCGGGAGAGCGGCCGCAAACGGCGCTGAATGAAGGCGCGCACGTTTTCGGGCACGCCGATGGCCGTCACGTCGGCACCATCCGCCGCATCGAGCCCGCGCTCGCTCAGCAGCGCCCGCACGAACTCGCTGAGAAGAAACGGATTGCCTTCCGTGCGTTGATGCAGCGAGGCAACCAGCGCGTCGCTGGGCGGGCCGACAAAGACCCGCCGTACGTACTCCGACACTTCCGCGGCAGACAGCCCGGTCAGTTCGAGGTGCACACATCCCGACACCCGCGCCAATTCGAGCAGCGCGTCGGCCAGCGGCGTGCCCGGCGCGGCGCCGACGGGGCGATATGTGGCGACGATCAGGACGGGAACGTCTTGCAGTTCGCGGGCAACAAAACACAACAATTGCAGCGACGACGCATCAGCGCCCTGGAGGTCGTCGAACACGAGCACCAGCGCGGTGCGTTCGGCTACGCCGCGGATCAAGCGCGCAACGGCGTCGAACAGCCGGAACCGATTGTCGGCCGATTCGGTTGGGCAGTGCGAATCCGCCTCGAAGATGCCGGGATCGAGGTGCGCCAGGAGCCCCGTGTCCGCCCCAAGCGCGCGGCGCACGAGCGCCTGGTCTCTGGCGCAGGCGCGAATGACTTGCACCCAGGGCCAGAAGGCCGGCGCTCCTTCGCCCTCGTAACAACGGCCCCAGATGATGCGGGCGCCGGCGGCGCGCGCCGCCGCGGCAACCTCTTCCGCCGTGCGGGTCTTCCCCATCCCCGGTTCGCCGCGCAGCAACACCAAGCGGGCGCGCCCCGCAAAGGCTTCGCCGGCGACGGCCCGCATCCGCGCCAACTCGCCCTCGCGTCCGACGAACACGTCGGCAGTCTGTCGCGCAGTCACGGGGGCACTCATGGTCGCCCTCTTTGCACTACCGCGCACCCCGTCGTCAACAAGACGGGCCGCTTCATTACGGCTGCCATTTGCGGAGCTTCGAACTCTCACAATCGGCCCTCCTCATGGGCCCCCTCTTGAGAGCGAACCCAAATCAAACTGCGAACTGCCGCAAGCGCGCCACGGCTCCACGCAGTTCGTTAGTGGGACATATACAGGCGAATGCGTTGCCTGTGAAGTTAGGGTTTTCCCTTAGTTTTCGGGTGGGGTAGGACGGCACCGGCGCGCTCGGCGTTGCCGCCGTGGGGTCGTCCCAGGGCTTGATCCGCTCGCCTCAACCCTCTCCCCGCCGGCGACGCGGTGAGCGGGGGTTGCGCTCCGCTATGCTACCTAGCGGTTCGGCCTGACGCAGATCCAAGCGAAACTCCAACCCCGTCACCGCCGCCACGCTCGGCATGGCGCGGCACTCTTGAAAGCGGGAGAGGTGGCGGCGCCCGGTTGGTGATCGGCGCGGGCGCTGTGGTATGCATCGATCCGATGGGTTCGTGGCGCGACATCGTCGAGCAGCGGATTGCGCCGGTGCACGACAGCGGGCAGGACAAGCGCTTGCCGCTGGCCGAGGCGATTCGGCGGTTCGTGCGTCCCGGCATGAAGATCAACCCGTGCAGCTTGCAATCGCGCCCGGTGGCGGCGCTCTATGAAGTGTGCCGGCAATTCGCCGGGACGCAGCCCGGATTCGAGTTCATCTCCTCGTCGTTGAGCGGCAACTACTTGCAGCTCGTGCATCTCGGGCTTCTCAAGCGAGCCGTGGTGTCGTTTGCGGGCGAAGGCTATCCGACGCCGGGGCCGAGCCCGATCATCGCGCGTGCGCTAGCGCGCAAGGAGTTGGAGATAGAGAACTGGACGATGCTGACGATCTCCCAGCGGCTGCTGGCGGGTGCGATGGGCGTACCGTTTCTCACCACGCGCTCGATCGCCGGCAGCTCGATGGCCGAGGACCTCGACGCGCGCGGCCTCTTTGCCGAGGTTCCCGATCCGTTTGCGCCGGGCCAACGACAAGGAGTGATTCGCGCGTACTGCCCGGACATCAGCTTCGTCCACGCCTGGGCCGCCGATGCCGCGGGCAACGCCGTCTGCTTTCCCCCATATCAGGAGAACGTGTACGGCGCGCTGGCGGCGCGCGACGGCGTGATCGTCACCGCGCACCAGATCGTGCCCACCAGCTTCGTGCGCCGCTACGCGCAACTCGTCCGCATTCCCGCCGAGCGCGTCGTGGCGGTCAGCGAGGTGCCCTTCGGCTCGCATCCGTACGGGAACTATTGCCGCGACGTGCCCGAGTTCACGCCGTACGCCAACGACTACGACTTCATGGGCGCGCACCGCCGTGGGCAAGATGACGAGGCCGCGTATAGCGAATGGGTCCGCGAGTGGATCCTCGAGGTGAAGGACCAGCAGCGCTACCTGCAGAAGCTCGGCGACGAGCGGATTCGAAAACTGTTCGAGCTGGCCAAGCCGGAGTCGTGGCGACAGGAGCTCGAGCCTCACGCGGCGGCGTTCGAGGCGCCGCGTCCCGCCGGTCCGATCGAGGAGATGGTGCTTCAGGGCGCGCGCGTGATCGCCGAGCGGATTGCGGCCAAGCGTTACCGGACCGTGCTGTCCGGCGTCGGCCAGGCGGCGCTGATGGCGTGGCTCGCGGCGCATCGCGTCCGCCAGGCCGGCGGGGAATTCGCGATGGTCGCCGAGGTAGGCATGTACGGCCACGATCCGCGCCCGGCTGATCCCTTCCTGCTCAATTACTGGAACCTGCCGACGACGACGATGCTCACGGACGTCTTCGAGGCGCTCGGGTTGCACGGCTGCGGCGGCACGAATCAGTGTCTCGCCACCGTCGGGGCGGCGCAGATCGACCAGCACGGCAACATCAACTCGACGTTCGCCGACAACGGCCAGTTCATCGTCGGGTCGGGTGGTGCCAACGACATCGTGACTGCGGCGCAAGAAACGATCGTGGTGGCAGCTCAGCGGCGGCAGACCTTCGTCAAATCGGTCGCCTACGTTACCAGCCCAGGCGCCCGGGTCGGCTGCGTGGTCTCGACCATGGGTCGCTTCGAGAAGCGCGGCGGCGAGAAGCTGCTGCTGACGGGCTATTTCCACCGCGCCGGATCGAGCCGTGAGCAACGCATACGCGAAATTCAGCAGCACTGCGGCTGGGAGTTGCAAGTCGCCGGCGACCTGGTCGAACTCGCTCCGCCCACCGCGGACGAGCTCGCCCTGCTGCGCGTATTCGACCCCGAGCGATTCTTTCTGGGCAAGGCCGGATAGCGGATAGCTGAGGCGCCAACTCGAAGTCGTTGCTGGCGTGCGCTCGAAATGCCATGAAGCGGCCATGATCACCGCCTTTGACGACTACTGCATTCACCAGATCGCCGAGCCGGTGGCGCAGCCATCGCAGAGCGATCGCAACTTCTACGACCGCTACTGGTTCAACGGCTGCGATCGCGACGGCCGCTTCATCTTCGAGGTCGCGCTCGGCCTGTATCCCAACCGCCACGTGATGGACGCGCACTTCAGCGTTGCGCTGGGCAAGCGGCAGCACGCCTTTCACGCCTCGCGCCGCGCACCCAAGGAGCGCGGCGAGACGGTGGTCGGCCCGCTCGCGGTCGAAGTCGTGCGCCCCATGCGCATCACGCGCGTGCGGCTCGCAGCCAACGACACCGGCATCTCGTGCGACCTGACGTTCACGGCCCGCACTATCCCGACGGAGGAACCGCGCAGCCTGCTGTACGACGACGGCCACGTCATCCTGAACACCTGCCGCTTTACCCAGTTCGGCATGTGGGAGGGCCACTTCGTCGCCGACGGACAGCGCACGGAAGTGCGCCGGGCGACGACCTTCGGGCTGCGTGACAAGTCGTGGGGCGTGCGTCCCGTGGGTGAGCCGCAGGGCGGCGCCCCGGGGCGGCTGAGCACCGAGCCGGGCGTCTATTGGGTATGGAGCCCGGTGCACTTCGACGCCTTCTGCACCCACTTCGCCACGTTCGAGGATCGCGACGGGCACTCGACGCAGTTGGGCGCGGCCATCGTGCCGGCGTACGCCGACCTCGAAGCGATCCCCGCTCTGGAGGATCCCGGGCTGAAGGAAATGCAGACAGCGCGGCACACGATTCACTGGGAGAAGGGCACGCGCCGCGCCCGCGGCGGGGACCTCGAACTGGTGCCGCCGGCGGGCGAGACGCTGCGTATCAGCGGGGAGACGATCGCACGGTTTCAGATGTTCGGACTCGGCTATCAGCACCCCGAGTGGGGTCACGCCTTCTGGAAGGGTGAACTGGCGACCGGCTCCGAGCACTTCAACCACGACGAACTCGACCCGCTCGAGTACAAGAACATCCACGTCCATCACCTCGTGCGGGCCCAGCTGGGCGAGCAGCAAGGGATCGGCACGCTCGAGACCGTCGTGATCGGGCGGCACACGCCCTCGGGATTCCAGAGCTTCTTCGACGGCGCGCCGTGAGCGGACGGGGTGGGCACCGCGCGACGCGCTGGTGCAATTAGCCCGCGTGCGCGAGCGACAACCACGCCGCCTTAACACGATTGTGAGGCACACATGGTTACAATCAGTCATCGGTTCGTGAATACCAACGGCATCCGCATGCACCTCGCCGAGGCCGGAGAGGGACCGTTGGTGCTGCTCTGCCACGGCTTCCCGGAGAGCTGGTACTCGTGGCGGCACCAGCTGCGGGCTTTGGCGGCTGCCGGCTATCACGCGGTAGCGCCGGACCAGCGGGGCTACGGCCAGAGCGATGCCCCGCCCGAGGTCCGTTCGTACACGCAGCTGCATCTGGTCGGTGACTTGGTCGGCCTGCTCGACGCCCTGGGCGAGGAGAAGGCGGTCGTGGTCGGTCACGACTGGGGTGCGCCGGTGGCGTGGCACGCGGCGTGGCTGCGGCCGGACCGCTTCCGCGCCGTCGCCGGCTTGAGCGTGCCCTGGAGCAGCCACCACACCCCCATCCCACCGACCCAGCTTCTGAGTTCACTGGTTGGCGACGGCTTCCTCTACATCCTCTACTTCCAAGCAGAGGGCGTGGCGGAAGCTGAGCTGGACCGCGACATTCGCGGTACCCTGCGCCGGCTGCTGTACTCGGTCTCGGGCGACATTTCGCGCGAGCAGTTTCGCTTTTTCAACTCGGAGGCGAAGTGTCTGAACGACTGCTTGCGCGAGCCGGCCGCGCTGCCCGACTGGCTGAGCGCCGCTGACCTCGACGTATTCACGGCCGAGTTCGAGCGCAAGGGCACGTTCCGTCACGCCCTCAACTGGTATCGCTGCATCGACCTCAACTCCGAGCTGCTGGCGCCGTTCGCCGGCCTGCGGGTCGAACAGCCTGCGCTGTTCATCGGCGCGGAGCACGACGTGGTTCTCGGCCAGACCAGAGACGGCGTGGCCGCGACCAAGGAATGGGTTCCCAACCTGCGCGAGCCGGTGTGGCTCGAGAACTGCGGTCATTGGCTGCAACAAGAGGAGCCGCAACGGGTGAACTCCATCTTGCTCGACTTCCTCGCCAGCCTCGACTGAGCCGTGAACGGTACGACTCTTACGACGGATTGAACGGATACTACCAGGTGAAGGGTCGCTTCACGACCGACGGCCGAAGGCACCAAACGGGACAGCGCTGCCTATTTGTTCGTTCAACTGCCCCAAGGGGCGCCGACGCAGAAGCACGGTGAGGCGGCGGCCGGGTCGGCCCGGCGAACCGTCTCGCACTCGGGCTCGGCGCGAAAGACCTCGCCTCGGGTATCGCTGACGGTGACAACACGGCGAGTGGGCGGAATCGTCTGCGGGCGTGGATAGGCGTAGTAACCCCAGACGGTGCACGTCAGGGCCGCGTTGAGCCGCCACTGCAACACCGACAGCTGCTCGCTGAGCGCACGATTCTCCTGCGCCAGCTGCGCGCGCTGCTGGCGTTCGACCGCAGCCTGACTGGTAGTGTCGTCGTTCTCCTGGACCAGCCGCTCGAGTTCCTGCAACAAGGTGGCGTTCTCTTGGCGCAAGGCCGCGTTCTCCTCGTACAGCGCCACGCTCTCGGCCTGCTGTTCCTCGTCCTCGCTCTCTTCGGCGACAGGTGTGGGCTGGGCCGCCCGTGGTTCAGTCGCCGGCCGGCGGGGTGGAGGCGGGGCCGGCGCCGCGACGGCGAAGCGGCGCTCGGCCTGAATCAAGCCGCCAAAGCCGCCGAGAATCGGCGCGTGGGCGCGCAGCCGATATGGGCCGGGGGCCGCAAGATCCTGCGATGTGAGCTCGAACGGCGACGGATGAATTCCCAGGTCTCGCGCCGGACTGCCGTTGGCTACCAGCGACAGCGCCAGCCGCGGCGGGCCGTCCCAGCGTACCAACAACGGCGCGGAAACCAGCGCGCCCTCCGCTGGCGTCAGAATCTCCGGTTGCAGCCAGCGAAAGAGCGGTGTCCCCAGCCTCAGCTCCAGCAGTACCAGCGCCGCTGCCGTGACCGCTACGATGCCAAGTGTTCTTCTCACGTCTTGCCCTCGGCTCGAATTATAAGCGAATCTCGCGGCCCACGCCTACCCCCGGCGCGATCGCCTGGCGGCGAGCGCGAACTTGACTCGCCCGGACTTCCCGGTTAAGCCTCAGCGACTTTGCGCCAGGACGCACCCACGTGGAAAGCGATAGCTCCGACCTAGTTGCGACGCGCCGGCGCAAGCTCGCCGAGCTGCGTGCCCGTGGCATCGAACCGTTTCCCAACGACTTCCGCCCGCAGGACACGGCCGCCTCAGTGCAGGCCAGCTGTGGCGCTCTGAGCCGCGAAGAACTCGAACTGCAAGCCGGCCACGCCAGCCTCGCCGGGCGTATCGTCGCCCTGCGTGATTTCGGGCGCGCCTCGTTCCTGCACTTGCAGGATCGCAGCGGGCGCATGCAGGCCTACGTCAAGCGCGAGGTGGTGGGGGAGCAAGCCTTCGCGCTGTTCAAGTCGATGGACCTGGGGGATTTCATCGGCGTGACCGGCCGCCCATTTCGTACCCGGACCAACGAGTTGACCATCGAGGCTGCCGGCGTGCGGCTGCTGGGCAAGGCCGTGCGGCCGCTGCCCGAGAAATGGCATGGTCTGACCGACGTCGAAGCCCGCTACCGGCAGCGTTATCTCGACCTGGTAGCCAATCCCGAGGTGTCTGCCGCCTTTCGGCTGCGCTCGCGGCTGATCGATCGCATTCGCAGCTTTCTCACTGCGCGGGATTTCCTCGAAGTCGAGACGCCGATGATGCAGGCGCTGGCCGGCGGCGCGGCGGCGCGGCCGTTTGTCACCCACCACAACGCCCTCGACATGGATCTCTATCTGCGGATCGCGCCGGAGTTGTACCTCAAGCGGCTGCTGGTCGGGGGCTTCGAGCGAGTGTTCGAACTCAACCGCGTGTTTCGTAACGAGGGCATCTCGGTGAGGCACAACCCCGAGTTCACCATGTTGGAGTTCTACTGGGCCTACGCCACCTACGACGACCTGATGCAGCTGACCGAGGAGCTGGTGGTCAGCTTGGCCGATGAACTGCTCGGCCGGCGGGTGCTGTCATACGGCGACTGGAGCGTTGATCTGACGCCGCCGTGGCGGCGCATCGCGATTCCGGAATACGTCGCCGAGCGCGCCGGCGTCGCGCTCGAGGCGGTGCTGGCGCTCGACTTGGCCACCGTCAAGCTTGCCGCCGACAAGCTCGGGGTGGCGGCGGCCAACCACGACTATGTGGCGCATTACGGGCCGGCCGCGGCCGGCTACTTGCTGGTCGACACCTTCGAAGCAGTGGCCGAACCGGAGCTGATTCAACCAACCTTCGTGCACCAGTATCCGGCGGCGGTGTCGCCGTTGGCCCGGCGCAACGCGGTGCACGCGCAGTTCGTCGATCGCTTCGAAGCCTTTGTCGTCGGGCGCGAGCTGGCCAATGCCTTCTCCGAACTCAATGATCCCGACGATCAACGGGCACGGTTCGAGGAGCAGGCGCGGGCGCGGGCGGCGGGCGACCAAGAGGCCCACGTGATGGACGAGGATTTCCTGCGCGCGCTCGAACACGGCATGCCGCCAGCCGCCGGCGAGGGCATCGGCATCGATCGACTGGTGATGCTCTTTACCAACGCGGCCTCCATCCGTGACGTCATCCTCTTCCCACACCTGCGCCCGGAGCAACGTTAGCGCGGCGGCCGGCGTTCGGGCGCCTTGCCTGCGCCGGGGTTCCGTGCGATTCGCCAATCGCGGTATTGGATAAGCCGAGCATGCGTTACGAACTCTTCATCGGGCTGCGCTACCTGCGCGCCAAGCGCAAGGAGGCCTTCATCTCCCTCATCACCGTCATCTCGATGATCGGAGTGATGATTGGGGTGATGACGCTGAACATCGCACTCGCGATCATGACCGGCTTCGAAGAGGATCTGCGCGACCGCATCCTGGGGTTCAACCCCCACGTCATCGTCCTCAGCTACAGCGGCAGCATGGCGGAACCGCAGAGCGTGGTTGACCGCGTCTTGCCGGTCGCCGGGGTGATGGCGGCCGAACCGTTCATCTACGGGCAGGTGATGCTTTCGACGCAACAGAACGTGTCCGGCGTGGTGGTGCGCGGCGTGCTCCCGGCGCCGGGTGGCACCGTCGACCTCGAGCGCCACCTCAGCCAAGGGCACGTGGCAGAACTCGCCAAACTCCACCCCGTCCAGCGCGACCCGGGCGTCGGCGGCACGGTCGAGCTGCCCGGCATCATTCTCGGAAAAGAACTGGCGCGCCAGCTCAACCTGGCGCCGGGCGACGCGGTGAGCGTGGTGTCGCCGATGGGTACGCCGAGTGCGGCGGGGCTGGTGCCGCGGGTGAAGCGCTTTGTCGTCGTCGGCTTTTTCAACTCGGGCATGTCGGAGTACGATGCCTCACTGGCCTACGTCAGCCTGCGCGAGGCGCAGCGCTTCTTCGATCTCGGCGAGGCGGTGACGGGCATCGAGGTGCGGGTGCGTGACTTGTACGACGCCGATCAAGTGGCCGCCGCGCTCAGCCGGGAGCTCGGCTTCCCCTACCGCGTGCGCGATTGGATGGAGGTCAATCACAACCTGTGGTCGGCGTTGAAACTCGAAAAGACGGTGTACTTCATCGTCTTGCTGCTCATCATCTTGGTGGCCGCGTTCAACATCGTCGCCACCCTGATCATGGTGGTGATGGAGAAGCGCAAGGACATCGCCATCCTCAAGTCGATGGGCGCGACGGCGGCCGGGGTCGGACGGATCTTCGTGTACAAGGGGTTCATCGTCGGCGTCGTCGGCACTCTACTCGGCAACCTCGCCGGCTACGTCAGTTGTGTGGTGCTCAAACACTACGAGTTCATCAAGCTGCCGCCCGATGTCTTCTACGTCTCCACCGTGCCGGTGCGAATGTATCCCGAGTACTTCGCCGCGGTCACGCTGGCCTCTTTGCTGATTTGCTTGCTGGCCACCATCTATCCGGCGCGCCAGGCGGCGCGGCTCGTACCGGTCGACGTGATTCGCTATGAGTGAGGCGGTCCTAATCCGCGCGGTCAAGCTGAGCAAGGTGTACGGCGACGGCGGTCACCCCGTGCCCGTGCTCAGCGACCTCGACCTCGAGGTTCCGGCCGGGGAAATGCTGGTGATCCTGGGCGAGTCGGGCGTGGGCAAGAGCACGCTCTTGCACATTCTCGGCGCGCTCGACCGGCCGACCGCGGGCACGGTTTACTTCGACGGCACGGAGCTGGCCCGCCTCAAAGAGCGGGAGCTGGCGGCGCTGCGCAACCGCGAGGTCGGCTTCATCTTTCAGTTCCATCACCTGTTGCCCGACTTCAACGCGCTCGAGAACGTCATGATGCCCGCCCTGATTCGCGGTCACGGCTACGAACAAGCCGAGGCGCGCGCGCGCGCCTGCCTGCTGCAAGTGGGCTTGGGCGAGCGGCTGACACACAAGCCCGGAGAACTCTCGGGCGGTGAGCAGCAACGCGTCGCCATCGCGCGGGCGGTCATGGGGTCACCGCGCGCCATCCTCGCCGACGAGCCTACCGGCAACCTCGATCCGGCCACGGCCGACAGCGTCCACACGCTGCTGCTCGACCTCAATCGCCGCCACGGCATCACCTTCGTCATCGTCACCCACAACGAACGGCTGGCGGCGTTGGCCCATCGCTCACTGCGCCTGCACGGCGGGAAGCTGAGCTGATGGCGCCGCCGCAGGGGTATCGGCGCCCGGCTGGCTTTACACCCGCCGGGGCGTTTGCTACGCATCCGCGCCAGTCACGCGTGCGGGGAAGTTGGGTGCGAGTACTACCGAAGATCCTGCTGGTGGGCCTCGCGCTCCGGTGCACCGCCGCCGCGGCGCAGCTGCTGCCAGAGCCGGGGCGCCTCGACCAGGTCCGTATCTCCGGCAACCACCGCGTCGAGGAAGAAGCCATCCGCGTGCAACTACGCACGCGCCCCGGCAGCAACTATGACCCCGAAACCGTGGATAGCGACATCCGCGCCCTCTACCGCATGGGCTTCTTCGACGACGTGCAAGCCGAGCTGGCGCAGCTCGAAGCCCTCTGGGTGCTCACCTATACCGTGGCCGAGCGGCCGCAGATCAAAGAAGTCAGGCTCGAGGGCAACAAGAAGATCGATCGCGAAGATCTTGAAAACGCGCTGAAGATACGCCCGCACACGATCCTTGATCCGACCAAGGCCCGGCGCGGCATCGAGGAAGCTCGCAAGCTCTACGAGAAGAAGGGCTATCTCGACGCTGCCATCACCTACGCCACCGAACCCGTCGGCGACAATGAGGTGATCGTTACCCTGAAAGTGGAGGAAGGCAAAGTCATTCGGGTTCAGAAGCTCGTCCTCGAAGGCGCCCGCAAACTGGCGCCCTCGACCCTCAAGAAGGTGATGCAGACGAAGGAGGAGTGGCTGCTGTCGTTCCTCACCGGCGCCGGCAATCTCGATCGTGAGATCCTCAAGGCCGACACCGAGCGGATCACCGCTTACTACTACGACCAAGGCTACATCGACGTGCGGGTCGATGAGCCGGCGGTGGAGCGCAAAGAGGACGGGCTGTTCGTTACCATCAAGATCGATGAGGGCGAGCTGTACACCGTCGGCACCGTCAGCATCACCGGCGACCTGATTGACGCGGCCGAGACGGCGCGTAAACAGCTCGGCCTGGTCAGCGGCGAAACCTTTCGCTCCAGCAAGCTGCGCGAGGACATCAACAAGATCACCGAAGTTTACGGCGATCAGGGCTACGCCTTCGTCAACGTCACCCCCGACACCCAGGGCGAGCCCGGCCAGCAGGTCATCAACGTCGCCTACAAGGTCAGCCGCGGCCCCGAGGTGGCTTTCGACAAGATCGAAATCACCGGCAACACCAAGACCCGCGACAAGGTCATTCGCCGTGAACTCAAGGTGCAAGAGCAGGAGCGCTTCTCGGGCTCGAAGCTGCGCAAGAGCCAGGAGAACCTGCGCCGCCTCGGTTTTTTCGAGGACGTCAACCTGACCACGCGCAAGGCCGCTAGCGACGATCGCCTGGATCTGCTGGTCGACGTGAAGGAAGGCTCGACCGGTACCTTCTCCGCCGGCGCCGGCATCAGCTCGGGCGAGTCGTTCCTGTTCAATATCCGGCTCTCGGAGATCAACCTGTTCGGGCGCGGGCAGCGGCTGGTGCTCAACACCGACTTCGGCTCGATTCGCCGGCAGTTCCAGCTCAGCTTCACCGAGCCCTACTTTCTGGACACCGAGCTCAGCCTCGGCGTCGACCTCTTCAATTGGGAGATGATCTTCGAGGAGTTCACGCGCGGCGGCACCGGTGCCGGCATTCGTACGCTGTATCCGCTGACGGCGCTGGGGTGGGATAGGCTGTGGGGTTACTCGCTCGAAGACACCCGGCTGGGCCTGGAGTACCGCATCGAGGAGGCCGAGATCAAAGACGTCTCGACCACCGCGGTGCGTGGCATCAAGGACGAAGAGGGCTCGAGCTTGACCAGCAGCGTGATACCGCGCGTCTTTCGCGACACGCGCAATCATCCGTTCGATCCGACCGCGGGCTCGTTGCAGGATTTCTCCCTCGAACTTGCGGGTCTGGGCGGCGAGAGCCGCTTCCTCAAGTTGGAGAGCCGGCTGCGCTGGTACTACCCGTTCTACAAGAGCGCGCGCTTGGGCACCTTCGTGTTTGCGCCCGGGGCGACATTCGGTTACGGGCTGGGCTACGGCGGCGGCCGCAGTGAGCTGCCGCTGTTCGAGCGCTATTTCCCAGGGGGCATCAACTCGGTGCGCGGTTACAAGGTGCGCTCCCTGGGCCCGCGTGAGCCGGTGTTTAACTCGCGCGGGCAGCTGGTGCGTCGCGATGCTATCGGCGGGAGTCAGGAATTGGTGTTCAATGAAGAGGTGATCTTCCCGATCGTCGAGGCGCTCGGGCTCAAGGGCGTGCTGTTCTTCGATGCCGGCAACGCCTTTCGCGCCACCGACGGTATCGAGTTCGACGACATGCGCACCGCCGTCGGGGCCGGCATACGCTGGCTGTCGCCGATCGGGCCGTTGCGCATCGAGGTCGGCTTCCCGCTCAATCCGCGGGTGGGCGACGAAAAGCGGGCCGTGCTGTTTTCCTTCGGCGGACCGCCATGAGCAGGAAGAAAGGCTGAGAACGGAGGCATATGAACAAGCAGTGGGTTCTGTGGGCCATGTTGGTGACCCTGGTGGCTGCACCGGTGTGGGCCGAGAACAACGTCAAGATCGGCTACGTCGATTTGCAACGCGCGCTCAACGAGTCCGACGCCGGCAAGCGCGCGCGCGACGACTTCAAAGTGCAGGTCGACAAGGCGCAAAACGCCTTGAAGAAGCAGAAGGACGAACTCGAGTCGTTGCGCGAGCAACTCGAAAAGAAGGCGGCGGTCATGAAGGAGGAAGAACGGCGCACCATCGAGAAAGATCTCGCGCGCAAAGGGCGCGACTTCGAGCGCGCGTACAAGGACTCCCAGGCCGAACTGCAAGCCAAGGACAACGAGCTGACCGCGGTCATTCTGCGCGAGCTGCAGCAGGTCATCCGCGACTATGGCGACAAGCAGGGCTTCACCCTGATTCTCGAGAACTCCAGCCAGGCCGTCCTCTACGGCGCGAAGGATGCCGACCTGACCGAGCAGATCATCGAAATCTACAACTCTCAGGGCGGCGCCAAGGGCAAGGCAAAGGCCAAGGAGAAGGAGTGATGGCGGGCGGCGCCGGCGGCTTCGATCACCAGGAGATCGCGGCCCTGCTGCCGCACCGCTACCCGTTCCAGTTCGTCGATCGGGTGCTGGAGTTCGTCGACGGCGAGCGCATCGTCGCGATCAAGAACCTGTCGTTGCTCGACCCGTTTTTTCGCGGCCACTTTCCCGGCAACCCGCTGATGCCGGGCGTGCTGATCTGCGAAGCCTTGGCCCAAGCCGGCGCGCTGCTGGCCCACCGCTCGAAGGACGGGGTGGCGGCGGGCGCGGCGGTGGTGCTCAGCGGCCTGGATAACGTCCGCTTTCGCCGGCCGGTTGTCCCCGGCGATCAACTGCGCCTCGAAGTAACCTTGACGCGCCGCCATCCCCCGCTGTGGCGTTTGCATGGCCGGGCAACGGTGGACGGCCAGCTGGCCGCCGAAGCTGACATCCTGGCCATGGAAGTGAACCGCGCCCGGCGGGCGCGAGCCGGATCATAGGCAGACGATGAAAGCAAAGAAACCCAAGGCCCCGCCCCGACGTGTGCTCGCCGTTGCCCGGCCACGCCGCTGCGCGGCGGTGAAGACCCCCGCAATCCACTCGAGCGCGGTGGTGGCCAGCTCGGCGGAGTTGGCTCACGACGTCAGCGTCGGCCCCTACGCCATTATCGGACCGCGGGTCCGCATCGGCGCCGGCAGCAGCGTCGGTGCACATGCTGTGATCGAAGGCCACACGACGATCGGTGCCGGCAATCAGATCTTCCAGTTCGCCGCCGTCGGTGCTCTGCCGCAGGATCTCAAGTACCGCGGTGAAGACAGCGAGCTGATCATCGGTGACCGCAACATCATCCGCGAGTTCGCCACCCTGCACCCCGGCACCAGCGGCGGCGGCATGGTCACGCGCGTCGGCAACGGCAACCTGCTGATGGCCTACACCCACGTCGCTCATGACTGCATTGTCGGCAACAACAACATCGTGGCCAACGGGGCGCAGCTCGGGGGCCATGTGATCGTCGGCGACTACGCCGTCATTGGTGCGCTGGTCGGTATCCTGCAATTCACCACCATCGGCGAGTCGGTGATGCTCGGGGGTGGTGCCATGGTCGCCCTGGACGTGCCGCCCTTTTGCAACGCCACCGGGGATCGCGCCGTGCTCCACGGCCTCAACACCATCGGCTTGCATCGGCGCGGCTTCAGCGAGGAGACGATCGCGGCGCTCAAGCAGGCCTACCGCATTATGTTTCGTTCCGGGCTGAAGGTAGCGGAGGCGGCGCAGCGTATCCGCGCCGAAGTGCCCGGCGCCGAAGTCGAGCGCTTCGTCGCCTTCATCGAAGCCTCCAAACACGGCGTGTGCCGCGAACGCGGGCGCGCAGCCGGCGGTGACTCGTCCAGCGCTGCGTGAGCCCGAGAGCGCACAACCAATGGGGCGTACCGGAGAGACTTATCTTTGAGATGGAACGGGTGGGGCTAATTGCCGGCAACGGGCGCTTCCCGCTGCTGTTCGCGCAGACCGCGCGGGCGGCGGGCGTGGCCGTGGTGGCGGTGGCGCACGAGGGCGAAACCCTCGCCGAACTCGCCCAAGCAGTTGACAGCCTCACCTGGATCAAAGTCGGGGAACTCGACCGCGTGATCGAGGTCTTCCGCTCCCACCAGGTCGAGCGCGCGGTGATGGCCGGCGGCATTCACAAAGCGACGCTGCTGGAGCACTTCGCCCCCGACCAGCGCGCGCTGCGCGTGCTGGCTCGGGCGACCACCTTCTCCGACGACGCCGTGCTGCGGGCAATGGCCGCGGAGCTGGAGAGCGAAGGCATCGCGGTCGTCGACTCGCTGTTGTTCCTCCAGCCGATCGTAACTCCGGCCGGTGTGCTGACGACACAAGCGCCGGATGAGCGCCAGTGGCGCGATATTCGCCACGGTTTCGAAGTTGCCAAGGGCATCGGCCGCTACGACATCGGGCAGAGCGTTGTGGTACAGTCCGGCATGATCCTGGCCGTCGAGGCGATCGAAGGCACCGATGCCGCGATGCGGCGCGCCGGTGAGCTCGGTGCCCGCGGGGCGGTGCTGGTCAAGGCCAGCAAGCCCGGGCAGGATCTGCGCTTCGATGTCCCGGCCGCCGGGCCGGAGACGGTGGCGGTCGCCCGCGCCGCCGGCATCGCCGTGCTCGCCCTCGAAGCCGGCAAGACCCTGATGCTCGACCGGGCGGAGTTCCTGGCACAGGCGCAGGCGGCGGCAGTGGCAGTCGTCGGCGTGGCGGCTGAGTCATGACCAAGCCTAACGCCGGCCTGCGGGCCGCGGTTATTGGTGCAGGCTATCTCGGCCCGTTCCACGCCCAGAAGTACGCCAGCGTTGAGGCGGTGGAGTTCGTCGGCGTCGTTGACATCGACCGCGAGCGGGCCGTCGAGTGCGCGCGCCGCTACGGCGGGGAGCCGTTCGACGACTACCGCGCACTGTTCGGCAAGGTCGACTGCGTCAGCCTCGCCGTGCCCACGCCGGCGCACGCCGCGATTGCCGCCGACCTGCTCGTGCACGGCATCGACGTGCTGGTGGAGAAGCCGATCGCCGCAACCGTGGCCGAGGGCCGCGAACTGGTGGCGTTGGCGGAGGCGCACGGGCGCATCTTGCAAGTCGGCCACCTCGAGCGCTTCAACCCCGCAATCCGGGCACTCGCCGGCGTGCTGACCCAGCCCCGCTTCATCGAGTGCCACCGTCTGGCGGCCTTCGTCGAGCGCGGCACCGACGTCGATGTTATCCTCGATCTGATGATCCACGACCTCGACGTCATCCTGAGCGTGGTCAGCGGCGAGGTCGAGCACGTCGAGGCCGTCGGCGTTCCCGTGCTCACCGAGCAGGTGGACATCGCCAACGCCCGCTTGCGTTTCAGCAGCGGCTGCATCGCCAATGTCACGGCCAGCCGCGTGGCCACCAAGCGCGAGCGCAAGATCCGCTTCTTCCAAGCCGACACCTACGTCTCGGTCGACTACGACGCCAAGTACGTGCGCATCTACCGCCGCCGGCCGAATCCCGGAGGCTTGGCCGAAATCAGGGCTTCGGAACAACAGTTCACCGAAGGTGATGCGCTATTCGCCGAGATCGCCGACTTTGTCGATGCCGTGCGCCGGCGCCGGCCGCCGGTGGTCGATGGCCGCGCCGCCTTGCGTGCCTTGGAGCTGGCGCAGCGCGTGAAAGCCGCGCTGGAGAGCGCATGAGCGCCGCGCCGGGGAAGGTGCCGGCAGCGGTGGCCACACCGATACGGATTTTGTTGGTTGCGGGCGAGGCCTCGGGTGATCTGCACGGCGCGGCGCTGGTGAGCGCGCTGCGCACGGCCGCGCCGGCGATCGAAGTATCGGGTGTCGGCGGCCAACACTTGCGCGCCGCCGGCATGAACGTGCTGGTGGATACCGCGCACGTGGCCACCATGGGTCTGACCGAGACCCTCGGCACCCTCGGCCGGCTCCTGGGAACCTATCGCCGGTTGCTGCGGTTTCTCGACGAACAGCGGCCGGCGCTGTTGATTCTGGTCGACTATCCGGAGTTCAACCTCTTACTGGCGCGCCAAGCCAAACGCCGCGGCATTGCGGTCTTCTACTTCATCGGCCCGCAGGTGTGGGCCTGGCGGCGCGGGCGCGTGCGCAAAATTGCCGCCCGTGTCGATCGCATGGCGGTGGTCTTTCCGTTCGAGCCCGAGCTCTACAATCGCGACGGCCGGCGGCTGGCGGAGTTCGTCGGCCACCCGTTGCTCGATCGCGTCGGCACCACCCGGCCGCGGGACGAAACCCTGCGGCGCCACGGCCTTGATCCGCAGCGGCGCACGCTGGCCATTCTGCCGGGCAGCCGCAAGAAGGAGATCCGCTACTTGCTCGAACCCAGCCTGGGTGCCGCCCAAAGGCTGGTGGCCGAGGATGGCTGGCAGGCGGTAATCGCGCTGGCGCCGACGCTTACGATCGCTGATCTGCAGCACGCGCTCGGGCGGGAGCTGCCGGTGCCGGTGGCGCTGGATGACACCTACAACGTGGTCAGTGCCGCCGACGCCGCGCTGGTGGCCTCGGGAACCGCGACGGTGGAGACGGCGCTGCTGGGTTGTCCGATGGTCATCATGTACCGCGTCTCGGCGCTGACCTTTGCCGTGGCCCGCCGCCTGGTCGACGTCGAGTTCATTGGCATGCCGAACATCATTTGCGGGCGCGCCGTCTTTCCCGAACTGATCCAGGAGGAAGTCACACCCGCGGCCTTGGTGGCGGCGGTGCGCGCTCTGGCAGGGCAGGCGACCGAGCAGCGGGCCGCTCTGGCTACCGTGCGTGAGCGGCTGGGGCAGCCGGGGGCAGCGCAACGGGCGGCGGCTATGGTATTGGAGCTGCTGCGATGAGCAGCCTCTACCGCCGTTTGCTGGTCTACCTGCGGCCGTACGCCTGGCCGCATTTCACCCTGGCGGTGATTTGCATGGTGCTCTACAGCGCCACCAACGGCGTGATGCCGTTCCTCGTCCGCCACATCTTCGATGACGTGTTCACCAACAAAGACCAGTTCGCGCTGCGGCTGCTACCCGGCGTCATCATCGCTACCTTCGTGGCCCGCGGGCTGTTCGCCTACGGCCACACCTACCTCACCGAGTATGTCGGCCAGCGCATCATCGCCGACCTGCGCAACCGCCTCAACGATCACATCCAGCACCTGTCGCTCGCCTTCTTCAACCGCACGCCGACCGGGACCATCATTTCCCGCATCACCAACGACGTGGCGCTGGTGCGCTCCGCCCTCACCGACGCGGTGGCCTCGATCCTCAAGGATGCCACCTCGCTGATCGTGCTGGTGGCGGTGGCTTTCTACCAGGACTGGCTCTTGTCGCTGATCGCCTTCATCGTGTTTCCGGCCGCGGTGCTACCGGTTATCCGCTTGTCGAAGCGGCTGCGCGGTTTTAGCAAAAAAGGGCAGGTGTCGATGGGCAACCTGACCGTGCTGTTGCAGGAGACGGTGCAGGGCAATCGGGTGGTCAAAGCCTTCGGCATGGAGGGCTACGAGCAGCGCCGCTTTGCGCAGGAGAACCAGCGGCTGTTCAAGGTGTCGATGAAAGCCACGCGGATTCGCGCCTTCACCAACCCGATGATGGAGATCCTGGCGGCGTTCGGTATCGCCGGCGTGGTCTGGTACGGCGGCCAGAGCGTGATCGCCGGCGAGCGCACGCAGGGCGCCTTCCTGGCTTTCTTGACCGCGCTATTCCTGCTCTATGATCCCTTCAAGGCTCTGGCCAAGACCAACAACGTGGTGCAGCAGGGGCTGGCGGCGGCCGAGCGGGTGTTCGAACTGCTCGATACCGAGACCGCCGTGCCCGATAACCCCAACGGGGCCGAGCTCGGGCTGGTGCGCGAGGGCATCGGCTTCGAGCATGTCGGCTTTCGCTACGACCACGACATGGTGCTGAAGGACGTCAACCTGGTGATTGACCGCGGCCAATTGATCGCACTGGTCGGGCCCAGCGGTGGCGGCAAGAGTACGTTGGCCGACCTGGTCTTGAGGTTTTACGACGTAACTGAAGGTGCGATAAGAATCGACGGCGTCGACCTGCGGCAATACTGCCTGGCCAGCCTGCGTGCGCAGATCGCCTTGGTGACGCAGCACACCTTTCTCTTCAACGACACCGTGCGCAACAACATCGCCTATGGCAGTATCGAGTGCGGTATGGACGCGATCATCGCCGCCGCCAAAGCCGCCCACGCGCACGACTTCATCACGGAGCTGCCCGACGGCTATGACACGGTGATCGGCGAGCTCGGCTTCAAGCTCTCCGGCGGCCAACGCCAGCGCCTGGCCATCGCGCGGGCGCTGCTCAAGAACGCGCCCATCTTGGTGCTCGACGAGGCCACCTCGGCACTCGATAACGAGTCGGAGCGCCTGGTGCAGATGGCGTTGGAGGCGCTGATGGTGGGGCGCACCACCCTGGTCATCGCTCACCGGCTGTCGACCATCCGGCGGGCCGATCGCATCGTGGTGCTCTCCGGCGGCCGCGTGGTGGAGGAGGGTACGCACGACGAATTGCTGGCGCTCAACGCCGAGTACCGCAAGCTGCACGACCTGCAATTCGAGGAGCCCGAGCCGCCCGGGTCGAAGATCCTGCACTGATGCAGTTCCGGCGAGTGTGGCGCAAGCGGCGGCTCGAGCTGGCGGTGGCCGTGGCCCCCGCGCTGCTGAGCGGGGCGTTGCGGCTGTTGGCCAAGACCGTGCGCGTCGAGTACCGCAATGCCGAGCGCTTGTTTGACGGCTGGGCGCGGGGAGAGCGCGTGATCATCGCCTTCTGGCATAACCGCGCGGTGTTGATGCCGGCAGCGTATCGCGGCGCGAAGATGTGTGTGATTAACAGCCAAAGCCGCGACGGCGAGATTGCCACTCGGGCGCTGGCGCGCTGGGGCATTCGCTCGGTGCGGGGCTCGGCCACGCGCGGAGGCGTGGCCGGCTTCCTGCAGCTGGTTGCGGCCTACCGCGAGGGCTACGACTTGGCGGTGGTGCCGGACGGCCCGCGCGGTCCGTGCTACGTGGTCAAGCCGGGCGTGATCCATCTGGCCAAGACCACCGGCGCGCCGATCGTCCCGGTCAGCTACGCGGCGGCGTGGCAGGCCCGCGTGCGCAGCTGGGATCGACTCATCATTCCGCTGCCGTTTTCGCGGGTGGTGATAGTTGTCGGGACGCCGATTCAGCTCGATCGTCACGCGAGCGAGGGGGAGATCGAACGGCAGCGACAAGCACTAGAAGAGCGGCTGAAGGCAATCACCGCCGAGGCCGAAGCGGGCGTGGCGGGGGTGAGGTGATGACTACCTGCGCGCTCAGCCGGGTGGCGTACGACTGTGCCGGTGTCGTAGCTTCGGCGGCGGTGGTACCAGCACTGCCGGTGATAGCATTGACGCGCTACGGGCATGGGCTAAGCGAACGCCTGGGCGTCTTGTCGCCGGCGGTACGGGCGCTGGCGGGCCAAGGGGTGGTTTGGCTGCATGCCGCCTCGGTGGGCGAGGTGCTGGCGGCCGGGCCGCTGATCGAGGCGCTGCACCGGCAGCGGCGTGCTGCCATCGTGATGTCCACCACCAGCCTGACCGGGCGCGAGCGCGCCCGCGCGCTGCCGGGGGTAGCGGCGGTGATGCTGCTACCGGTCGATCTGCGCTGGGTTGTCGCCCGGGTTATGCGGCTGCTCGCTCCGCGTGCCCTGGTGATCATGGAGACCGAGATCTGGCCGGCGCTGCTGCACGCCGCCGCCGATTACGGGGTGCCGGCGGTCGTGGTCAGCGGCCGCGTCTCCGAGCGGGCGGCGGCCCGCTACGCTTGGGTGCGGCCGATCGTGCGCGCCAGCCTGCGGCGCGTGGCCGCCTTCGCCATGCAAACCGAGGCCGACGCCGCTCGCATCATTGCCCTGGGGGCTCCGAGCGAGCGCGTGCGAGTTGTCGGCAGCTTGAAATACGCCCGCGGCGTGCCGGCGGCCGTCCCGGACGGGTTACGTCAGCTCGACGGTCTGGCGCGGCGGCCGGTGCTGATCGCGGCCAGTACACAACCGGGCGAAGAACAATTTGTGCTGAACGCCTGTGGGGCGGTGTGGGCGGCGCACCCGGACTGCTTGCTGGTGCTGGCCCCGCGCCGACCGGAGCGCTTCGACGAGGTCGAGCAGTTGCTGGTGCAGGCGGGGGTGCGCCACCAGCGGCGTAGCCGCTTGGGGCGGTGCGTGCAGCCGCAGACGCAAGTGCTGCTGATCGACTCGGTCGGTGAGCTGCCCGGCCTGCTGAGTCTGGCAAGCTCGGTGTTCGTCGGCGGCACGGTGGCGCCGCTGGGCGGCCACAACGTGCTCGAACCGGCGGCCGCGGGCGTGGCGGTGTGCTTTGGGCCGCATACCGAAAACGTCGCTGAGGCGGCGGCCGCACTGCTGTGCCGCGGTGGCGGCACGCTCACACGCGAGGCGCGGGAACTCGGCGCCGCCTGGGTGCGAGCGCTGGCCGAACCGGAAGCGGCGCGGGCCAGGGGCCGCCAGGCGCTGGCGGTGGTGCAGGCGCGCTCGGCGGTGGTGGCCGAGACGCTGGCGCTGGTGGAGGCGGTGCTGCGATGAGCGTGAGGCAGCGCGTGCGCGAGTCGGTGTGGCCGCGCCGCGGCCTGGGCGGCTGGGCCGGCTACCTGGCGCTGCGCCCGCTCGCGGGCCTGTTCGGTCTCGGCGTCGGTGCCCGCAACTTGGCCTATCGCGCCGGGCTGCTGCGCGTCAGCCGCGCGCCATTACCTGTTGTTAGTGTAGGTAACTTGACGGTTGGAGGAACGGGCAAGACGCCGATGACGCTGTGGCTGGCCCAGGCGCTGGCGCGGCGGGGCTGGCGTCCGGCGATCTTGCTGCGCGGCTACGGCGGCCGGGCCGATGGCGTGACCCTGGTGTCTGACGGCAGCGGGCTGCAAGCCACGGTTGCCGAGGTCGGGGACGAAGCCGTCATGCTGGCGCGGCGCTTTGCCGGCGTGGTGCTGGCGGCGCGCCGGCGGCTCGATGGAGCGCGGCGAGCCGCCGAGTTGGGTTGCTCGATCTTGTTGCTCGACGACGGCTTTCAGCACCGCGCCTTGGCGCGCGATTTCGACCTGGTCTTGGTGCACGACGCCAACGGTTCGCTGTTGCCGGCCGGGCCGAATCGCGAGCGGCCGAGCGCCCTGCGCCGGGCGCACGCGATCGCGGTAGCGGCGACGGAGCGCGCCGGCGCGGCGCTGCCCCGCGGCGCTGCGGGCACGCCGGTGTTCAGCGTCCGCTTCGAGGCCACCGCACTGGTGAGTTCGGACGGCGGCGTCTGGCGCGAGCGCCCGCTGGCGGAGTTGACCGGGCGGCGCGTGGCGGCGGTTGCCGGCATCGGCTCGCCCGAGCGGTTCTACCAGCTGCTGCATCAATGGGAGGCGCTGCTGGAGGAGATCATCGAGTATCCCGATCACTACGCCTACAGCAAGGCCGATTGGCAAGAGATCTCGCGCCGCACTCGCAACATGGATCTCGTCATCACCACCGAAAAGGACCTGGTCAAGTTGGAGGTTTTCCCCTTTGCCAGGGGTAAACTGGTTGCGCTACGGATAACCGCGGCGATCGAACGTGGTGAGGAACTAGTGGACCTGATAGAGGCGCGTGCGGGAGCGACCGGCACGGCAGAAGGAGGAAGGCATGGCAATCAGTAAGGAGTTGCTCGACATCTTGGCTTGCCCCAAGTGCAAGGGCGACGTTCATCTGACCGAGAAGCAAGACGGCCTGGTGTGCAACGCTTGCAAGCTGCTCTACCCGATTAAAGACGACATTCCGATCATGCTGATCGACGAGGCGATTCGGCTCGAGTCCTGACGTGGCGGGGCGAGCGCCAGCGATGAGGTGGCTGTGAGCCGCCTGCGCGATTGCCCGGCCGGCTTCGTGCTGAGCCGGGAGGGGCGTTGGCTTGCGGCCGTTCGCGCCGAGAGCGCCGGCGCGGTGCTGCCGTTGTTGCGGCACTGGGCGGCCGGGGCATTGCCGCCGCCGGTGCGCAGGTTGAGCGGCGGCCGCGGCGGCGTCGGCGTTTACCAGCTGGCGGCCGATCTGGCGGCAGTGGTGCGCTCTTATCGCCGCGGCGGTTGGGTCGCACGCTGCAACCGCGACATCTACTGTGGTTGGCGGCCTCGACCGCTGCGGGAGTTGGCGGTCACCGAAGCGCTGCGCGCGCGCGGCGTGCCGACGGTGGAAATCCTCGGGGCCGCGGTGCGGTGGGTGGTGCCGGGCTGTTACCGCGGCGTGATGGTCAGCCGAGAAGTGCCCGGTGCGCACAATCTGTGGGAGTATCTGTGCGCGGCGGCGCCGGCCGAGCGTAGCGGGGCCTGCGCGGCGGCGGCCAGCGTCACCCGCCAGTTGCACGATGCCGGCGTGATCCATCCCGACCTGAACTTGCAGAACTACCTGGTCCGCCGCCTAGCTGGCGGCGTCGAGGTCCGCATCATCGACCTCGACCGCGCGCGGCTACAGCCGGTGTCGGCGGCGCAGCGCCGGGCGGCGGCCGCACGGCTGCGGCGCTCGGTGCGCCGTTTGGATCCGCTGGCGCGGGTGATCACCGCTGACTGCCAGGCGGCTTTGCAGGCGGTCGGCGCGGCGGAGGCGACCTGATGCATATCGTCCACGTCAGCCGCTGGCGTTTGCCGGTGCAAGGCTACGGCGGCGTGCCGCGGGTGGTCTACTGGCTCGCCAAGGCGCAAGCCGAGCAGGGCGACCGGGTGACGATCCTAGCTCCGCCGGGCAGCAGTTGCCCGGGGGCTAACTGTATCGCCGTGAAGGTTGCCAGAGGGCAGGGCGACTACAGCCCTTACGTCGCATCGCATCTCCCGCCGGATGCGGACATTGTGCACTTTCATCACCAAGTATCGGTGCCGCCACCGTGCCCGTGGGTGATCACGGTGCAGGGCAACTCGCCGGTCGAGCTGCAAGCACTGCCGAACAAGATCTACATCAGCCGCGACCACGCCCGCCGCGGCGGCGGTACGGCTTTTGTGTACAACGGCATCGATCCCGCCGAGTTCATCTTTCGCGAGCGCAAGGATGACTATTTCCTCTTTCTCTCGAAAGTGAGCCTACCCAAGAAGGGCGTGGATGTGGCGCTGCGGCTGGCGCGCGAGATGGGCTTCCGCTTGCTGGTTGCCGGCGGCACGCGTTGGAGCCTGCGGCGCACCGGCGGCCTGTGGAACAGCTTGGTGGCCAAGGTGCATTTCTGCGGCGAGGTCAGCGGTCGCGCCAAGGCCGAGCTGATCGCCGGCGCGCGCGCCCTGATTCTGCCGATTCGCTGGGAGGAGCCGTTCGGGCTGGTGGTGAGCGAGGCGTTGGTCAGCGGTACAGCGGTGATCACCGCGCCGCGGGGCGCGATGCCGGAGTTGGTGACGCCCGAGGTGGGTTTCCTATGCGACTCGTATGACGCCATGAAGGACGCCATCGGCCGCGTTGGCGAGGTCGACCCGCACGCCTGCCGTCGGCGCGTGCTGGCCGAGCTCACCAATCAGCACATGGCCAGCGCCTATCGGCAACACTATCAAGCCGCCATCGCCGCGTACTCAGCCGGTGGCATGAGGCCGGGGGCCAGTGCGGGCGAGTCCGGGTGAAGCGTGCGGGAGAGGTGTCTGAATGGCCTGATCTGGTTCGGTAGTGCGGCTGGGCGCCGCTGGTTGCTGCGCGCGCTGCTGCTCTATGCGGTCATCGGCTTCTTCGTCTGGATCAGGCGGGCGGGGGACTTCGCCGGTTATCTCACCGTGGGTGAGCTGGTGTTGGCCGGGCGGCACATCTACGCCGAGGCCCCCGCGGGCATCAACACCTGGCCGCCGTTCTTCAGCCTGGTCTGTGTGCCGCTGGCGCTGTTGGCGTGGCCGACGCCGTATCTGGCGCGGGGAGTGTGGCTGCTGCTGAATTACGGCCTGTTGTTGCTGGTGCTGCGCCTCATCGTGGAGCTGGTGTACGAGCGCAGCCTCAGTCTGCGGGCAGACTCCGGCGGCCTGTCGCTGGCGGCGGCGCCGGTGTTGCTGCCGCTGTTGCTCACCGACCGCTTCGTCAGCGGCAACTTCGATCACTTGCAGATCAACATTGTGATTTTCGCACTCGCGCTCGGCGGGTTGCACTTGCAGCGGCGCGGGCAGGTGCTGGCCGGCAGCGCCGCGCTGGGCGCGGCGGTGGCGCTGAAAGTGATGCCGCTCGTGTTCATCCCCTACCTGGCCTATCGCGGCCGCTGGCGCGCGGCTGGCTATACCACGATGGCGGCGGCCGCGTTCTCGCTCAGTCCGATCCTGGTGTTCGGCTGGGCGCGCTTCGGCGACTACCTGGCGGCATGGCGCGCGGCGCTGGCGGTGGGTTGGGGTGTCGGCAAGATGAACCAGTCGGTGTTCGCGATGTGGGATCGCTGGCTGGGTCATGGAATGGTGCCGTTCACCGTAAGCGGCGCCAACTACGTGCGCGAGTCGGGTGCACCGCTGGTAACGGCGGTGTCGGCGTTGTCGCTCGTGCTGATCGCGCTGCTGGCGCTCTGGCTCTTCCGCGGCGCTCCGCGAAGGGAGGGCTGGAGCACGGCCGCGGAATGGAGCGTGGTGTTCATCGTCTCCGCGCTCTTTGGGCCGCTGGCGTGGAAGGCGTATCTGGTTGTGCTATTGCTGCCCAATACGTTGTTGTTTGCGGCCTGGCAGTGCGCGCCGCGAGCCGGCCGCGAGCGCACGGTGCTCGGCATGGTGCTGCTCACTTTTCTCGTTCTCGGAGCATTGCCCTCCCCAGGCTTGGTGGGCAAGACGCTGGCGGGAATGCTGGAGATGGCCTCGACGGTGACGGTGGCTACGCTGGTGGTGCTGGCAGGGGTGTTGTGGTTGCGGGCGAGGCTCGCCGGCGAGCCGCCGCCGCGCAAGCGAGATGAGGCGGCCGTGCTGACTACAAGAATGCGGGTTGCCGAAGTAGTGGCGCCATGAGTGAGCGGTTGCTGGGAGCCATCGCGCGGCTGGCGCGCGATCTGAGGCGCGGGACGGTGCTCGATCTCCCCGGCGCTTCCGGCGCAGTGCGAAGCGTGCTGGAGCCGCTCGGGTTTCGGGTGGTGGCGGGCGATCTTTTCAAAGTGGCGGGCAGCCCGATGGTGGGCCGGATCGTGCAATGCGATATGGCCGAGTCGCTGCCGCTTCGGACGGCGAGCGTCGACCACGCCGTGTGTTGCGAAGGTATCGAGCACATCTCGGACGCTTTCGGCCTGTTGCGCGAGTTCGCACGCGTGATCCGATGCGGCGGCGCGCTGATCCTGACCACGCCGAACACGCTCAAGCTACGCGCCCGCATGGCCTTCCTGCTGGGGGGCCAGCTAAACTTGCGCAGCGCGCTCGATGAGGCGAGCTGCTTCATGGGCGAACGCAACGGCCGCATCTTTCATGGGCACGTGTTCTTGCGGTCCTACTTCCAGCTCCGTTATCTGCTGCACCACGCCGGTTTCCGGATCCGCGCGCTGGCGTGCTCGCGGGTCAGCCCGACGGCCGTCATGCTGAGTCCGCTGGTGCCGTTAGTATGGCTGGCGACGGCGCGCGTGTATCAGCTCGAAGGGCGCCGCCGTTCGGGGGCGGATCGGCGCGAGATTATACGCCACGCGCTTTCGCCGGCGATGCTGTACTCGAAGAACTTGGTGCTGCTGGCGGAACGGGTAGGCCAGCGCTCATGACCGTTTCCGCCCAACGCATTCTCGTCGTCTTGCACGGCGCCATCGGCGACGTGGTGCGGGCTTTGCCCCTGATCAATCGCCTGCGCACGGGCTACCCGGCGGCCGGCATTGTCTGGGCCGTCGAGCCGACAGCCGCGCCGTTGCTCGAACATCATCCGGCGATCGACGAGATCATCATCTTCGAGCGCCAGCGGGGCGCGCGGGCTTTCGTCGAGTTCGTTCGCCGGGTGCACGCTGTTGGGGCAGACCTCACCCTCGACCTGCAGCGCCATCTCAAGAGCGGAGTGGTGAGTTGGGCGTCAGGCGCACCGGTGCGCCTCGGATTTCACCGGCGCAACTGCAAGGAAGGCAACTGGCTGTTCAACAACCGGCACCTGCCGGCGGTCGAGCACTTCAGCTCCAAGCTGCGCCAGTATCAGGCGTTTGCCGATGTTCTGGGCCTGCCGGCTACCCCGATTCGATTCGGGCTCAGCGCCACTGAGGCCGAACGCGAGCGGGTGGCCGGCATGCTGCCCGGGGTGACGGCGCCGCTGGCGGTGATCTTCGTCGGCTCAACCTGGCCGAGTCGATTCTGGTTTGCCGAGGCCAATGCCGAGGTGGCGCGCGGCCTAGCCCAACGCGGCTTGCAGCCGGTGCTGGTCGGCGCTCCGAGCGAAGGCGAGTTCGCCGGCGAAGTGGAGCGACTGTCTGAGGGGGCGGTGGTCAATCTCGCCGGCCAGACGCAGTTGCGCGATCTCATCGCGCTATTCGAGCGTTGCGTCGTCGCACTCGGACCCGATTCCGGCCCGATGCATCTGGCCGCTGCGATGCGCTGCCGCGTGGTATCGCTGTGGGGCGCTACCAGCCCGCGCCGCTCCGCACCTTTCGGCTCGGAAGATCTAGTCATCGAAGGCCAGGCGCCGTGCGTGCCGTGCTACCGGCGCCGCTGCACCATCGGCCGGCTCTGCATGCAATCCATCACGCCGGCAGCCGTGCTGGCCAAGGTGGACGAGGCCGTCGCTCGCGCGAAGGTCTTGGCGACGGAGTCGGGGGGTTCCTGATCCTCCTCGCAGCGGCTGGCGTTGCCCTATTCGCACCACCCAGGGCCGGGTGCTATGGTGCCGGGCGGAGGAATGATCCATGTTTGGTATCGGCGTTCCGGAGCTGGTCGTGATCTTGGTGGTGGCGTTGTTCATTTTCGGCCCGGGCAAGCTGCCGGAGATCGGCAGCGCTTTAGGGAAGGGCATCCGCGATTTCAAGCGCGCCTTCGACGGCAAAGACGAAATCGAGGCGCCTAAGAAATCGGATGCCGGCGGCGGCACCGGCCAGTCGGCCTAGGCGCCCAGCGCTCAGATCACAGTGCGCGTCCCCTGCTACCGCCCGGTAGCACCCGAAGAACTTCACACTTTCAGATAGTTGCGCCGTAGCCAACAAGGGGGGTGCTACCCGCCGTTGGCACCCCCGGCCGGTTTAGTTCCAAGTCAGCCGCCCGTGCGCTAGCGCGCGGGATCGGCACGTAAGTTGATACGTCAACGTGCATGCTGCGGGGAAGGCAACGCACTCGATCGCCGCCTAATTTAGTTGTGCGCGCGGTAGGGGCGAAGTTTATCGGCAAGTTCACTCTACGAGAGGAGGGAGAGCAATGGCCAAGAAGGCACTGCTCATAGGCATCAACCGTTACCGCATCCCGGGATCGGATCTGCGCGGATGCGTGAACGACGTGAAAAACATGCGCTCAGTGCTGATGCAGTATTACGGCTTTGCCAGCAAGGACATCAGCGTGCTCACAGACCTTGCGGCAACGACCAAGGCGATCGAGGCGGGCATTTACAAGTTGGTCGCTGGAGCGCGCGCCGGCGACGTCTTGCTGCTGCACTACTCGGGTCACGGCTCCAATGTCCCTGATAAGGACGGCGACGAGGCGGATCATCGCGACGAGATCCTGTGCCCCACCGACCTCGACTGGAAGAACCCGCTCGAGGACGACTGGCTGCGCAAGACCTTCGATCGACTGCGGCCCGGTGTCAGCCTGACTGTCATCATGGATTGCTGCCACTCGGGAACCAACACCCGCGCGCTCAACCCGCCCGACACGCCGGTGGTCGAGCGCTTCCTGCCGTGCCCCTGGGATCTAGTTGCCAGTGAGTCCGGCCGCGCCCTGCGCGGCAAGCTGCGCGGAACGTTGCGCAGCTCGACGCGGGCGAAGCGCAAGAAGAAAGACGTGGTCAACGCCAACATTCCGGAGGTACTGGTCAGCGGTTGCCGCGACACGCAGACCTCAGCCGACGCGCGGATCAACGGCAGCTTCAACGGCGCGCTGACGTACTACTTGGTGGAGGCGATCAAAGCGTCAGGCGGTGCTCTCTCCTATCGCGAGCTGCACCAGCACGGTGCCGCGTTGCTCAAGAAGAACGGCTTTAGCCAAGTGCCACAGTTGGAAGGGCGTTCGCCCAATCTCGATCGCCCGTTCCTGGCGCCGGCGGTCTAGCCGCTGATTGCGGAACCCGCTCATGCGTAAAGACGCTCCAGAAGGCGATCCTCGGCATGAGCGGGTTTTGTCTGGTCGTGCCAGGCATTCCTCGGTCCACCCTGAACTACTATGGCCGAAAGTCTTGGCGTCGCGCGCAGATTTCCCTCCGTCATTCCCGCGAAGGCGGGAATCCATCCGGAGCCCCACCGCCCCTGGATGCCCGCTTGATTTGCGGGCATGACGGAATACCCGTGTCGAGCTTTGGGCTGCGGGCCAAGCCCGCGCTGAGGAGGCGCGGAGGTTTCGGAGGGCGGCAAGCTTCTTCAACGGCGCTAAGGCCAGCCGGCGCACTCTTGTCTCATATCTGCCCGGCCGATAATAACGGCCGGGACGGAGATGCAGACGGGGGCAGGAACTCAACCGGGCCGGCGGCAGCGCGGCACAACCAGTGCTGCCGATCGGGTATGGCGGGCGCGGCTACGCGAGGCGGTGCACTTTCCGGATCTCAGTGAACGGCGAGCGCTGAAGCTATCGGCCGTACTGCACTACACTTCCCGCGCTCACTTCGGCCTCTGGCACCGGCGCATGGGGACGCCGAACTTCGAGCGCTTCACCGGCGTCTTTACACCGCTCTATTTCGTCGCACTCGAGGTCAGCGATACGCCCCTGGAACCGATGCAGCCGGTGCGCGTGCGCGGCGAAACCTATCTCGCCAAAACTCTGGCGGCTGACGGTACTGTCAATCATCTGATCCGAGAAGGCCGCCACTCCGTGCTGGTGCCGGGGGCGAGCGCAGCCGAAGTGATGGTGGCAAGCGCGCGCTTGACCAACGTCTTCACCCGCTACGATTCCGACCCGGTGCGCCGGCGTGTAACCACGCTGCCGGAGGCGATGGGTCTGGGCGAGCTGCCGTCACGGGTCGGGGAGCTGCCGGCATTGGAAACCATTGTGCCCAGCGGACGGCGGCCCGACTTCGCCGAGGCCGACACCAGCGTCTGGCATTACGGTCAGACCGACGCCAACCGCCACGTCAACGGCATGGAGTATTTGCGCATGATGGAGTGCTACGTGGCGGATGTGCTGCATCGCGCGGGCCATGATCTGCGCCGGCTCTACTTCGCCGGTGCACGCATAATCTACCGCAAGCCGTGTTTCCGCGGCGAAGGCTACCGCCGTACTGCCTGGTTTCGCGGCGAAGCGCCGCTGACCATCAGCGGCGCGTTTTACAAGGACGGCGACGGCAATGATGCCCGCCCGGCCGTGGCCATCGAGCTAACCGTCTCGCAGCACGAGTCAGGCCAGTGAGCCGCGGCCGGCGCGGGAGTGCCTGGGGTGCCGTGACGACATGTGAATCCTTCCTTCTTGGCCCCATTTCTCCGGCGCGTGCCTAGCTTGGCGAGCCGGGCGCATGCTATGAGTGGCGGCGCTATGCGGTCAGAGCGCCAGGTGGTGTGCCGATGGTGAGTTGGTGGCGGCTTGCGCCACTTTGATCCGGTTCCGGAGTTAGTTCGTTCATGACACAAAGCACGGCGGCGGTGGCGCTGGTCGACCGGCGCATCGCGCAGGATCCGACTGGCCAACAGCCCAAAGCCAAGGGGAAATTCCTGTTTCGCGGCGACGCCAAGTTCTTCTTGCGCGGTGTCTCTTACGGCCCGTTTGCGGTGGGCTCACACGGCAGCCAGTTTCCCGAGCGCGACCTGGCCCGGCGTGACTTCGCCCTCATGCGCGACGCCGGGGTGAACTGTTTCCGCACCTTCACGCCTCCGCCCGAGTGGCTGCTCGACCTTGCCGGGGAAAACGACCTGGTGGTTCTCACCGGCCTGCCCTGGACGGAACACGTCTGCTTCCTCGATGAGCCTGGCGTCGCCGATGCCATCCGCAAGGACATCGCCGCCGCGGCCAAGTCCCTCCACGGCCATCCCGCCGTGTTTGCCATGCTGGTGGGCAACGAGATCCCGCCCGACATCGTACGCTGGCACGGTCCCGATCGCACCCGCGCCTTTCTCAACGAGCTCTTCGGTCTGGTGAAGGACATCTCACCCGACACCTTGGTGAGCTACGCCAACTTTCCGCCCACCGAGTACCTCGACCTCGAATTCCTCGACTTCATTTCGTTCAACGTCTACCTGCACCGCGAACGCGACTTTCGCAGCTATCTCTCGCGCCTGCAGAACCTCGCCAAAGACAAGCCCCTGGTGCTGACCGAATTCGGCATCGACTCGATGCGCGAAGGGGCGGCGGAGCAGGCCGAGATCCTGTCGTGGCAGATCCGTGCGGCGTTCGAGGGCGGTGCCGCGGGGGCGGTGGTGTTCTCGTGGACCGATGACTGGTTCACCGGCGGCTTCCAGGTCGAAGACTGGGCCTTCGGCCTGGTGGATCGCAGCCGCCGCAAGAAGCCCGCCTATCACGCGGTGCAGAAGATGTACGCCGGCCAACTGCCGCCGCCGCTGCCGCAGCCGCCGAAGATCTCCGTCGTGATCTGTGCCTTCAATGCCGAGAGCACGATGGATGCGTGCATGCGTTCGTTGCGCGAGCTGCGTTATCCGAATTACGAGATCATCGTCGTCGATGACGGCTCGACCGACTCGACGCGCGCCATCGCCGGGCGCTACCCCGAGGCCAAGGTAATCGCCCAGCCCAACAAAGGGCTGAGTGTGGCCCGCAACATCGGCGCCGAAGCCGCCACCGGCGACATCGTCGCCTACACCGACTCGGATTGCGTCGTTGATCCCGACTGGCTGACGTATTTGGCTTACAAGTTCGAGCAAAACGGTTTCGTCGCCGTCGGCGGTCCGAACCTGCCGCCGCCGGAGAACGCACGCATTCCGGCCTGTGTCGCCGCCTCGCCCGGCGGGCCGACGCACGTCCTGCTCAATGACGAAGTCGCCGAGCACATCCCCGGCTGCAACATGGCTTTTCGGCGTAGTGCGCTGGAGTCGGTGGCCGGATTCGACCCGGTCTACCGCGCCGCCGGCGACGACGTTGACATGTGCTGGCGGCTGCAGAACCTCGGACATCCGATCGGCTTCAGCCCGGCCGCCATGGTGTGGCACTTCCGCCGCAACACCATCCGCGCCTATGTGAAACAGCAGATGGGATACGGCAAAGCCGAGGCGCTGCTGTATTTCAAGCATCCCTACCGCTTCAATTTGCTGGGGCAGTCGCAGTGGCTGGGGCGCATTTACGGCGACTTCACCGGCAAGCTCTTCTCCAGCCGGCCGGTGATTTATCACGGCGTGTTTGGCCGCGGCTTGTTCCAGACCCTCTACGAAGCGCCTTCTTCGTTGCTGTCGTATATCCCGTTCACGCTGGAGTGGAACGTCATCGGCTTGGTGCTGCTGATCGGCTCGCTGCTGGCGGGCCGCTACGTCGTCCTGGCCGCGTTGCCGCTGCTGACTTCGCTGCTGTGGGCGGTAGCGACGGCGTGGCGGGCGCGGCTCGATCCGCGCTTCGCAGGCGTCGGCTCGCGCCTGCTGATTACCGCGCTGGTCTATCTCGGACCGCTGATGCGCAGTGCCCAGCGCTATCTCTGGCGCTTGCAAGGGATGCGGCCGGCTGAACGTATCCGCTTCGAGAATCCTTCGCAGAAACCGAAAGTGCGCTGGGCTACGCGCCAGTTCTTCCTGTCGTATTGGTCGGAAGAGGGGCGCGAGAAGGAAGACCTGCTCGGCTCGGTGATGCAGTTCCTCATTCTCCGCAAGCATCTCATCGCCGTCGATCAAGGCTGGAACGATTGGGACGTGGAGGTCTACCGCGGCATTTGGTCACGCGCCAACGTCAAGGTCGCGGTCGAAAACCACGGCGGCGCCAAGCGCTATTTCCGGGTCCGCTGCGCCGTGCAGCTGTCGTTCTTGGCCAAGTTGTCACTGGCGGCGCTGGCGGGGTTGGCCGGCTTGGGTTTCTTCGTGCGCGCGCCCGAAGTCGCGGAAGTGGCCATCCTGCTCGGCGCTATCAACCACGGCGTGGTGATCTACGAGTGCTTCCGCCTCAGCCGCGTGCTCTACCACGCGCTCGAGATAGTGGCCAAGTCCTTGGGATTGTCCCCGGCGCTGGGCGCCGCAGCGGCGACTGCCTGAGGAAGCCGCCGGCTGCGCGATGGCGGCGACGCTGCGATGAGCCTGGCCCGCAAAGTATTGCCCTACGTCTGGCCCTACCGATTGCCGTTCCTGGTGGCAGTCGGCCAGGTGCTGTTGCTCGCAGGGCTCGAAATGCTCAAGCCCTGGCCGCTCAAGATCGTCATCGACAACGTGCTGACCGCCACGCCGCTGCCCTGGGGTGAGCCGCTGCGCTCGCTGGCGCCGCCGGCGCTGCTGCTGGTGGCGGTGACCGCGCTGGTGGGAACCTATGTGCTGCTGGGCGCGGTCAGCGTCTGGAACAACTACACCACCATCTCGATCGGGCAGGGCATGGTCAATGATCTGCGCAGTCAGTTGTACGGGCACTTGCAGCGGCTCTCGCTCGCGTTTCACTCGAGTTCCTCGGTCGGCGACCTGATCTACCGCGTCACCGCCGATACCTACGCGATTCAGACCCTGGCGATGAACGGCTTCTTCCCGATTCTGTCGGCGGTGGCCCTGCTGGGCGGGATGTTCACCGTCATGGTGCGGATGGACTGGTACCTGACCCTGATCGCGCTCGGGATTTGCCCGTTGCTGGTGCTGACCATCGCCGCGCTCAACCGGCGGATGAGCGCGATGGCGATGCAGGCGCGCGAGCGCGAGAGCGCGGTCTACCAGCAGGTGCAACGGGGAATGGCGGCGATCAAGGTGGTGCAGGCGTTCTCGCGCGAGGCCGACGAGCACCGCACCTTCGTCAACCAAAGCAGCGCCAGCCTGCGCAGCAGCCTCAAGTTGTACACCTTCCAGACCGCTTACTCCGCTGCCACCAGCGTGGTGCTGGCCGGCGGTACGGCGCTGGTCGTGTGGGTGGCGGCACAGCATGTGTGGGCCGGCACCCTCAGCGTCGGACAGATGGTGGTGTTCGTGAGTTACCTCGCCTCACTCTACGGGCCGCTGAACTCCATCATTCAAACCTATGGTATGATCCATGGGGCGAAGGCGGGCGTGGTGCGCGTGTTCGAAATCCTCGACACCGCGGCGCAGGTGCCGGACGGAACCCGCGAGCTGCCGCGAGCGGTCAGCGGCCGCGGCGCGCAGGTGCGCTTCAGCGGCGTCGAGTTCGCCTATCGGCCCGACCGCACCACGCTGCGGGGCGTCGACTTCAGCGCTGAGCCCGGTCAGGTGATCGCCATCGTCGGCGCCACCGGCGCCGGCAAGAGCACGCTGGTCAGCCTAATCCCGCGCTTCTACGACGTCACCGGCGGTTCCTTGAGCGTCGACGGCGTCGATGTGCGCGAACTGCGGCTGGCTTCGTTGCGCCGCCGCATCAGCATGGTGCTGCAGCCGCCGATGGTGTTCCCGATCAGCATCCGCGAGAACATCGCCTACAGTGCCCCGAGTGCGAGCGATGGCGAGGTCGAGCGGGCGGCGCGGCTGGCGCAAGCCCACGAGTTCATTCAGCGGCTGCCCGAGCGCTACGACACCGTCATCGGCGAAGCCGGGGTGACGCTGTCGGAAGGCGAGCGGCAGCGGCTGACCATTGCCCGGGCGCTACTGCGCAACACCCCGATCCTGATTCTCGACGAGCCGACGTCGTCGGTCGATGCCAGCACCGAAGCTGCGATCATGGAAGGGCTCGAGGCCTTGATGGCGGGCCGGACCACTTTCGTCATCGCCCACCGCCTGAGCACGGTGCGCCGCGCCGATATGATCCTCGTCCTGAGCGATGGTGAGATCATCGAGCGCGGTGGCTTCAACGAGTTGGTGGCGCGGCGCGGCGCCTTTTACACGCTCTACGCCAAGCAGTTCGGCATCAATGAGCCGGCGACGCCGAGCGCCGGCGCCGGTGTGGTGTGACATGACGGGCAGCGCTCATAGCGCCGGCTCAACCTGTGAGTCGGCATGAAGATCGTGGTCACCGGCCTGATCGCCACTTACCCGCTCGGCGGAGTGAGCTGGGACTACATCGCCTACGTCGCCGGCTTCGCGCAGCTGGGGCACGAGGTCTTCTACCTCGAAGACACCGGCAACTGGTTCTATGATCCGCGCGCTCAGACCTTCACCGCCGAGGTCGATTTCAACGTCCGCTATCTGCTCGATGCCTTCGCGTACAGCGGCGTGGAGATCGGGGGTCGCTGGGCGGTGCGTAGCCCCGACGGCGTCTATCACGGTGCCGGCGAGGCGGCGGTGGCGCGCTTCTGCCGGCAGGCTGATCTCTTCCTGAACGTCTCCGGGGCGTGCTGGCTGCGCGACTCGTATCGCGGCGCGCGGCGCACGGCTTACCTCGATAGCGACCCGTGTTACAGCCAAGCCAAGCTCATGGCCGTAGAACGCGGCACTGCCAGTGAGGATGTGGCTTACTCCGTCGGTCTGATTCGCGCGCATGATTGCTTCTTCAGCTTCGCCGAGAATATCGCCCACCCGAGCTGCCGGATTCCGCACTGCGGCCTGACCTGGCTGCCGACCCGCCAGCCGCTGGTGCTGGAACACTGGCCGATGAGCTTTGAGCCGCAGGCGCAAGCCTTCACCACCGTGATGTCGTGGAAGACCGACGTCACCCTGCCGGCGATCGACGGGGTCACATACGGCGGCAAGGACGTCGAGTTCGCCAAGTTCCTCGACTTGCCCCGGCACACGCCGGCGGTGCTCGAAGTCGCGGTGGCCGGCAGCGCCCCGGTGGCACAGCTGCGCGCCGCCGGCTGGCGCCTGGCTGATCCGCGCGAGAAGTCGGGCACGATGGCGGCCTATCGCGAGTACTTGGCGCACTCGCGCGGGGAATGGAGCGTGGCCAAGAACGCTTACGTCGCCTCGCGCAGTGGTTGGTTCAGTACCCGCAGTGCGGTGTATTTGGCGCTGGGAAAGCCGGTGGTGGTGCAAGACACCGGCTTCAGCGCCTACTACCCCACGGGTGCGGGCCTGTTCGCCTTCGACACGCTGGAGCAAGCGGTTGCCGGCCTGGCGGCGGTAGCGGCCGACTACCCGCGCCACTGCCAGGCGGCGCGTGCCATCGCTGAGCAGGAGTTCGCGGCCCCACGGGTGCTGGGGCGCCTGCTGCACGATGCCGGTGTGATATGACGCCGCGACGCGTGATGATTGCGGGGGCGCTGGCGCATCACCCGCTCGGGGGCGCGGGCAACGCCTGGGCGTTCTTGCAGTACGTCCTGGGATTTCGGGCGCTCGGCCTCGAGACCTTCTACGTCGAGCACCTCGGCGCCAAGGAGTGCTGGGACGAGCACTGGCGCCCGGCAGCGTTCGCCGCCAGCGCCAACGCCCGCTCCTTTGCCGAGATCATGCGGCGCTTCGGCTTGGAAGGGCAGGGGGCCTTGCTCGCCTTCGACGGCGATCAGCACGTCGGCCTGTCGCACGCGCAAGTGCGCCAGCTGGCCGGCGATGCCGATCTGTTCATCAACATGTCCGGCCGTTTTCATCTCGCCGATGTGCTGGCGGCCGCCCGCCGCCGCGTTTACCTCGACATGGACCCTGGTTTCACCCAGGTGTGGCAGGAGCAGTACCACGTCGATATGAACCTGGCCGGCCACGACGCCTATATCACCGTGGGTTTGAATCTCGGACAGCCCGATTGCCAGCTGCCGACCGGCGGGCTGCCGTGGCAGCCGATACCGCCGCCGGTCGTGCTCGAAGAGTGGGAGAGTGAGTGCGGTGCGGGTGGTGCCTACACCACGGTGGCCGACTGGCGGGGCTATTCGGAGGTCGAGTGGAACGGCGTGTGGTACGGCCAGAAGTCGCAGGAGTTCATCCGTTTCATGGACTTGCCGGGACGAGTGCAGGTGCCGCTGGAAATCTGCCTGGCGATTCATCCGGACGAGGCCGACCGGGCGCTGCTCGAGCGTAACGGCTGGCGGCTGAGCGATCCGTTGCGCGCGGCGGCCACACCGGACAGCTACCGCGACTATATCCGGCACTCGCGCGGGGAGTTCACCGCGGCCAAGCACGGCTACGTCGCCGGGCGCACCGGCTGGTTCAGCGATCGCAGCGCCTGTTATCTCGCTGCCGGCCGGCCGGTGATCTTGCAGGACACGCAGTTTAGTCGCTACCTGCCCACCGGCCGCGGACTGTTGGCCTTCGATGATCTGGAAGGGGCGGTGGCAGCGCTCAACGCGGTCGAGGCCGATTACGCCGCGCACGCGGCGGCTGCTCGCCAGCTGGCGCGCGACCACCTCGATGCGCGGCGCGTGTTGCCTAAGCTGCTGGAGCTGGCCGGATTGTGAGCGCCGATAAGGTTATCGTCTCAGGTTATCTGGCGCACTGTCCGCTCGGCGGCTACGCCTGGCAAGTGCTCCATTACCTCACCGGTCTGCGCCAGCTCGGCTTCGAGCCGTACTTCTACGAAGATACCGGCACCGTGCGCGATTGTTTTGCGGCCGGCACTGGGATCAAGACCGACGACCCGCGCAGCGGCGCCGAGTTTGCACGCGACTTCCTTTCCCAGTACGGTTTTCACAATCACTGGATGGTATGGGACGCTTTGCGCGAGCAGACCTACGGGCCGCCGGGTATCAGTCGTAATGCGCTGCTGGCCGAGGCGCGCATCGTCATCAACCTCGCCGGCGTAACCCGCCTGCCGCCGGTGTCCGGCCAGCGCCGCATCTTCGTCGACCTGGACCCGGCGTTCACGCAGATTCGCGCTGCCGGCGGCGATCGCGCCTGGCGCGAGATTCTGTCCGAATATGACTTGCACTGCACCCTCGGAGAGAACATCGGCGCGGCAACGTGCCGTGTACCCGCCGCCGGCTTTGCCTGGCACGCCACCCGCCAGCCGGTCGCGCTGGAGCTGTGGCAGCCGCAAGCTGCCGGTGCCGGTGCGCCGTTCACCACCGTCGGCCGTTGGGATGAGCAGCGCCGAGAGGTGCACTTCGAGGGCGAGGTCTACTCTTGGCGCAAGCGCGTCGAGTGGATGAGGTTTCTTGAGCTGCCCCAGCGCTGCGGCCAGCGTTTTGTGCTGGCGATGGATGCGGCCACGATACCTGAGGACTTGCAGCTATTGCAGCGCCACGGCTGGGAGGTACGCGATCCGCTCGCGCTCTCGAGCGATCCGTTCGCGTATCGCGAGTTTATCCGAGGCTCGAAGGGCGAGTTTACGGTCGCCAAGGATCTCAACGTCAGGTTGGCGACGGGCTGGTTCTCCGACCGCAGCGCGTGCTACCTCGCCGCCGCGCGCCCGGTCGTGACCCAAGACACCGGTTTTGGATCAGTCCTTCCCAGCGGCGCCGGCCTGTTTGCTTTCAAGACAGTTGATGAGGCAGTGGCCGCAATCGCCGCGATCAGCGCCGATTACGACTCCCATGCCCGTGCCGCTCGCCAGATCGCAGAGCGGTTCTTCGCCGCCGAGCGCGTTCTGGGCGACCTGCTACGCCTCCTTTGATGTGATGGTGCAAAGCCCAGGGGCGTGGCCGGCTACCGGCTGAAGCGTCATCTATCCCAGTGGTGAAGGGCTCTTCGCGTTTAGCCGCGTCGGTGAAGCCAGCGCCGATCTCGCAGCAGTGGCGGCGACTGCGCCCGCCACGCCCGTGCTGCCGCCACGTTTGGGCGAGGCATCTAGGCACCCATTTGACAAGTTCGGGGGGGCTGGGGGTAGAAGCCCTCGGCGGCAGAGGCCAATCCGTCGACCAGTCACTCCAGCGAATCACTCACTCAATAAGTTAGGACAGTTAGCAGGGGGGTTTAATGCAGTCCGAGGGATCGAAGCAGAGCAGAGCAGAGCAGAGCAGAGCAGAGCAGAGCAGAGCAGAGATTAGGCCTACCGTCTCGCGTGCACGGGACGTGGGCCGCTGGTTTACGCTTGCTCTTGCCTTGTTGATGATTGCCGCGTCGAGCCCACCCGCGCGCGCCGCCTTCTGCGGCGATGGAGTAGTCGATTCGGGCGAGGTGTGCGACACGAGCGGCCAGTCGGCGACGTGCGACGCCGATTGCACGCTGCCGGTGTGTGGCGACGGGATGCTGAACGGCTACGCGGGCGAGCAGTGCGACGACGGGAACACGGTGAGCGGAGATGGCTGCGAAAGCGATTGCACGGGCACTCTTCCCTCACCCACTCCCACAGACACGCCGACCCCGACGAACACGCCGACGATCCCAACCGCTACAGCGACACCGTCTCGAAGCGCGACGCGGACACGGACGCCGACGATCACAGGGACGCCGACGATCACCCGCACGCCGACCCGCCGGCCGACGCGAACGCGAACACCGACGTTCACCCCGACGTTTACGCCAACGTTCACCCCGACCTTCACGCCGACCCGGCGGCCGACGCGGACCCGCACGCAAACGCCTACATTCACCGCAGCGCTGACACGTTAGCCGCCTGGAGGAGATGTGAGACGACTTGGAGCACGACTTGCGGGAGCGAGCGGTGTTGCATCCGTGCTCGGCGCGTTGGCTCTGTGCGCTGCGGGCTGCTCCTTCGACGCGAGGATCGTCTACAAACCCATGCTCGCTCGCCCTGAGTCGTCGAGTGCCGCGGTCACCCGGGGCTCTCCCACCGCATAGCGAGATCGTGTAGGTGGCTGCGCAGCTTGCTTCCAACTGCGCCTGGATGCCGGCTTTCGCCGGCATGACGAGGCCCGCGCCGCCCCCAACGTCTTCCACACCCCAAATGGTGAAAAGTCACCCACTCGATTTCCTGAAGAGGCCGGAAAATAGGTCGCGCGCGAAACACCGCTTTGACCGTCGCCTCCAGCGGGTGTACAGATGGCCTCGATGGGCATGACGTTTCTTAAGCTCAAGGTCGGCAATCCGGCCCGGCCGCGCAAGACGGAAACGATGGAATTCCTCATCGACACGGGCGCCCTCTACTCGGTCGTGCCGGCATCGAGCCTGCGCCGTCTGGGCATTCGACCCGACCGCGTCGAGGAGTTTACGCTCGCCGGCGGCAGTCACACCAAGCGATGTGCCGGCGGCGCGGTCTTCGAGATCGATGGGCGGCGCGGCCCCTCTCCGGTGATCTTTGGCGAGCGCGACGACGCCACCCTCGTGGGGGCAGTGACGCTTGAAGCGCTGGGCCTGATGGTGGACCCCCTCAAGCGCCAGTTGCGGCCGCTGCCGATGCTCCTCGTCTAGCGCGGATCAAGCCGCGGCCGTGTCTGCTTGATTGCGCGCCTTTGGGTTGCGCGCCCCTGCGCGCATCGTCTCACAAATTGGAAAGCGGGGCAGTAAACCCTAGCCGCCTGTGGGGCTGCTCGCCTGGCGCGGGAGCTGCTTCCTTACAAGCGCTATCGTGCAGGGGGAGCCGCTCATGAATAGGCTGTGCGCAGCAGTTGTTGCCGTGGTGCTGCTGGGGTGGGCTTTGAACGCTCCGGCGCAGGATGCGTCGCGCTCGAGCGACCTGGCCGAGCTGAGCCTAGAAGAGCTGATGAACGTCGAGGTGACCTCGGTGTCCAAGAAGGAGGAGCCGCTCTTTGGTGCGCCGGCGGCGATCTACGTGATCACCCAGGAAGAGCTCCGGCGCTCGGGTGCGACCAGCGTTGCCGAGGCCCTGCGGATGGTGCCGGGGGTGCTGGTGGCGCGTATGGATTCGAACAAGTGGGCGGTCGCGGTGCGCGGTTTCAACAACCAGTTTGCCAATGATTTGCTGGTGCTGATCGACGGACGGACGGTTTATACCCCGCTGTTTGCCGGCGTGTTCTGGGACGTTCAGGACATGCTGCTCGAAGATGTCGAGCGTATCGAGGTAGTTCGCGGGCCGGGGGCCACGCTATGGGGCGCCAATGCGGTCAACGGCGTTATCAACATCATCACCAAGCGTGCGCAGGATACCCCGGGCGGGCTGCTCACCGGTACTGCCGGGGACGAGGAGCGCGGCATTGGCGGACTGCGCTACGGCGGCAGTCTGGGTAAGACGATCGCCTATCGCGCCTTCGTCAAGTACGTCAATCGTGACAGCTTGCGCAGCCCGTCCGGCCCGGACGCTGCCGACGACTGGGAGGTCATGCGCGGCGGCTTTCGCCTGGATTGGCAGGCCAGCGCGCGCGAGTCGTTCACGCTCCAGGGCGACCTTTACGACGGCGATGCCGGCTGGCGCGGGGCGCTCGCCTCGCTCACGCCGCCGTTCAGCCAGCCCATCGATGACTCGCAGAAGCTCTCGGGTGGCGACTTGCTCGGCCGCTGGAGCCGGACGTTCTCCGACGGCTCGAATCTAGCGCTGCAGCTGTACTACGATCGCACCTCGCGAGCGCTCAGGACCATCCGTGAGGATCGCGATACCGCCGACGTCGACCTTCAGCACCGGCTGCGTTGGAGCCCGCAGCAGGAGATCGCCTGGGGGCTGGGCTATCGCATGACGGCCGACGCCGTCCGCGGCTCCTTCGACGTTGCCACCGTTCCCGATCACCGCACGCTGAATCTGTTCAGTGCTTTCATTCAGGACGAAATCACACTGGTAGCGGAGCGGCTCTTCTTCACCTTGGGCTCCAAGTTCGAGCACAACGACCTCAGCGGCTTCGAGGTGCAACCGAGCGGGCGGCTGAAGTGGCAGCCCCATCACCGCCACCTGTTCTGGGGCGCGGTCTCGCGGGCGGTGCGGATGCCGTCGCGCGGCGAAGACGACATTCGCATAAATTTCGTTGCCCCGGCGCCGGATGGCTCGCCGGTCGTCTTCGCCGTCTCGGGCAACCGCGCTATGGATTCCGAGGAAGTACTGTCGCACGAACTCGGCTATCGCTGGCGGGCCAGCCAATGGCTGTCACTCGATGGGGCGGCATTTTACAATCTCTACGATGGCCTGTTGGGTGTCGCCGACCGGCCGGCGTCGGTCGAAAGCACGCCGCCGCCGGTGCATGTGGTGCAGCCGATTACTTTCGTCAACAGCATCGAGGCGCAAACTTACGGGCTGGAGTTGTTCGCGCAAGCCAAACCGATGGAGTGGTGGACGGTGGGGATGGGCTACACCCTCCTTGATGTCTACACTCACCGCCGCGGGCCGCCGCCGCTGATTACGGTCGCGGCCTTCGAGGACGATCAGCCGCACAATCAGTTTCATCTGCGGATCTGGCTGGATCTGCCGCAGCAGCTGGAAGTGGACGGCGCTCTCTACTACGTGGACAATTTGGGGCGTAAGCAGATTCCCAGCTACATCCGCACCGACGCGCGTCTGGGCTGGCGTCCGGTGCCGGCATTGGAGATGAGCTTCGTGGCCCAGAACCTCAGCGACGCAGAGCACGCCGAGTTCGGCGCGCCACTGTTCACCAGCGGCCAGGCGATCGAGATCGAGCGGGCCGTCTTCGGGCAGGTCCGATGGCGCTTCTGAGCCAGCGAACGGCTTCGGCCAGGGGTCCGGTTGCCGTCCTGTGTCTGGCGACTATGCTGGCCGCGGTGGTTGCCGGGGCGGTGCCGCCGGCGCCGGCACAAGCACCGGTGGCCTCGGAGTACCAGGTCAAGGCCGCCTTCCTGTACAACTTCGCCAAATTCGTCGAGTGGCCGGCGCCGGCCAGTGCCGAACCGGACGGCAAGTTCGTCATCGGCGTGCTCGGCGACGATCCCTTCGGCAGCGATCTCGATGAAGTGATTAGGGGCAAGACCGTCAACGGCCAGCCTTTGGAGCTGCGGCGCTTTCAGCCGGCCGAGGATGTGCGCGGCTGTCACATCGTGTTTATCAGCGCTTCGGAAAGCGGGCGGCTCGAAGGCATCTTGGCTTCGCTGCGGCAGTCGAGCGTCTTGACCGTGGCGGACATGCCGGGGTTCAGCGAGCGAGGTGGGATGGTGACACTGCTGCGCAAAGGCACTCGCGTGGGCTTCGAGATCAACACCGTCCCGGCAATCGAAGCGGGGCTGCGAATCAGCTCGAAGCTGCTCCAGCTCGCCGACACGGTGAGGCAGTAGCACGATGACGGCGCTGCGCGACTTGTCGATTCGGCGCAAGTTGAGCCTGATCAGCTTGCTCACCAGCACCGCCGCGCTGCTGGTAGCGTGCGCGGTGTTCGGGGTCTACGACCTGATCGCGTTTCGCCGTGCCATGGTGGAGGAGGCCTGGACGGATGCGGAACTGATCGGCAGCAACAGCACGGCGGCGGTGATGTTCCGCGACCGCGTAGTGGCGGCAGAGGTGCTAGGCGCGCTGCGGGCCAAAGCCGAGATTGAGGCGGCTTGCATCTACACGGCGGCGGGTGAGATCTTCGCGCAGTATACCAGCCCCGGGGCAAAGGAGTTCGTTGCGCCCGCAGCGCAGGGCGACGGTTATCGGTTTGCCGCAGGCCGGCTGCGGCTGTTTCGGCACATCGCGCTGGACCGGGAGGCGATTGGCACTGTCTACCTGCAAATCGATCTGCACCTGTTGAGCGTGCGGATGTGGAGTTACCTAACGATCATCGGCCTGGTGCTGGTGCTCTCGGGCCTGGTGGCGTGGTTGCTGTCGGCGCGCTTACAGCGAGTGATCTCCGGCCCGCTGTTGCAGTTGGCGGCCACCGCGCGCGCGGTCTCGACCGAACGCAACTATTCGGTGCGGGCGGCCAAGCATGGGCACGATGAGCTGGGCGACCTGATCGACGCCTTCAACGAAATGCTGGCGCAGATCCAAGACCGCGATGCCGCGCTCGAACGCGCCCGCGACCAGCTCGAACTGCGCGTTACCGAGCGGACCACGGAGTTGCGCCAGGAAGTGGGCGAACGCCAGCGCGCACAGGCTGAGGCCCAGGTCGCCAAGGAAGTGGCCGAGGCCGCCACGCGCGCGAAGTCCGAATTCCTCGCCAACATGAGCCACGAGATCCGCACCCCGCTCAACGCCGTGATCGGCATGACCGGCCTGCTGCTCGATACCGCCCTCAACGCCGACCAGCGCGACTATGCCGAGACCATTCGCAGCAGCAGCGATGCGTTGCTGACGGTCATCAATGACGTGCTCGATTTCTCCAAGATCGAGGCCGGCCACATGGAGTTGGAGCAGCAACCCTTTGCCGTGCGCGACTGCGTCGAGCAGTGCCTCGATCTGCTGGCGCCGCGGGCGGCGCTGGAAGGCATCGAGCTGGTCTGCCTGGTTGACGACGGCGTGCCCGAAACCGTGATCAGCGATGTTACGCGCGTGCGCCAGGTGCTGGTGAACTTGCTCAGCAACGCGGTCAAATTCACCCACGTGGGAGAAGTGGTGGTGTCACTCGAGGCGCAGGCGTGCGCCGACGGCCGCTACGAGCTGCACTTCTCGGTGCGCGATAGCGGCATCGGCATTGCGGCGGATCGTATGGACCGGTTGTTTCAGTCCTTCAGCCAGGTCGATCCCTCAACCACCAGGCAATACGGGGGTACGGGCTTGGGCTTGGCCATCAGCCGCCGCCTGAGCGAGTTGCTGGGGGGACGCATCTGGGCCGAGAGCGAGCTCGGTCGCGGCTCGCTGTTCCATTTCACCGTCGTGGCCGCAGCGGTGCCGCCGGCAGCCCCGGTGCTGCAGGGCCCGCAAGCGCGGTTGCAGGGTAGGCGGCTGCTGATCGTCGACGACAACGCCGCCAGCAGGCTCATGCTCGGCCGCCAAGCGCAATGGTGGGGTATGATATCACAAACGGTTGCGTCGGGGGCCGAGGCTCTGGCCTTGCTCGACGGTGGAGCGGAGTTTGATGCCGCGATCGTCGATCGCCAGATGCCCGGCATGGACGGGCTGGCGCTGGCCACGGCCATTCGCGAACACTATGACGAAGGCGCCCTGCCGCTGGTGCTGGCGACACCGCTTGGCCCCTACGATGAGGACGTGCGCCGTGCGCTGTTCGCTGCCGTGGTCAGCAAGCCGATCAAGCGCTCGCAGCTGCACGCAGCGCTGACCGGTGCCTTGGAGCATTTGCCGGTGACGGCACCGGTGCTGGTGGGCGACCGCATCGACGGCTCGCTGGGCCAGCGCCTGCCGCTGCGAATTCTGCTGGCCGAGGACAACGTGGTGAACCAGAAGGTGGCGCTGCGTATCTTACAGCGCCTAGGTTACCGCGGCGATTTAGCCGCCAACGGCCGCGAGGTGCTCGAAGCCCTGCGCCGCCAGTCATACGACGTCGTGCTCATGGACGTGCAGATGCCCGAGCTCGACGGCTTCGAGGCCACGCGGCGCATTCGCCGGCAATGGCCCGCAGGCGGCCCGTGGATCATCGCCATGACGGCCAACGCGATGCGTGAGGACCGCGAGGCTTGCCTGGCCGCCGGCATGGACGATTACGTCGCCAAACCGGTGGAAGTGGCCGACTTGCACGCGGCCCTCGAACGCGCCGGCAGACACCTGTGCGCGGCGCCGGCGGCGTCGTCCGAAAGCGTCTGACGAACTCCCGCCGCTAGCCACTTGCGCGGCAACTGGGAGGGCGCCGGCCCGTCGGCGCCCCCACCGCCGGCTGCGGGCAAGGGCAAAACGTAGCTTGCCAAAGCGCGCGTTTTTCTAGTATTACCTGCCGTGCGGTGGGACGGCCGGATGGGCAGAGGAGTCAGCAGCCGCAAGCGGGTAAGGAGGAGTGCCATGGGCAACTCAAGACGGTTCGTGGGGGCTCGGTGGGCGGGAACGGTGCTAGTGGGGCTGGTGGCGCTCGGCGTCGCGCCGCCCTTGGTCAGCGCCACCATCAGGTACGGCAGTGTCCAACTCTCCGGCAACCTGGAAACCCAGAATCTGATCCGCCACCCGGAGTACGACAAGTACCAGTTCGTGCAAAACCGCAATACCTTCCGGCTACGGTTCGATTGGGACTGGCTGCAGAACCGCCGCTTCCTCGACAAGTTCGATGTTCCTTTCATCGAGCGCTCGAAGCTCTTCCTGCTGTACCGCGGCGTGTACGATGGCTTCTACGACCTCAAACTGGGTGATAACCAGATGGGGCAGACCCACGAGGACGACGTCATCGGTGGGCGCATTTCCGATCTCACGCATGATTCGCGCACCGCGTTGAAGTACGAGAACCGGCTGCGCGAGGCGTACATCGACCTCAAGCTCAAGGATGCCCCGATCAGCTTCCGCCTCGGCCGCCAGCAAATCATCTGGGGTGAGAGCGATCAGTTCCGCATCATGGACATCTGGAACCCGCTCGATATTACCTGGCACTTCCAACAGGAGTCGTGGGACAACATCCGTATCCCCGAGTGGGTCGGTAAGATGCTGTGGGACATCGGCGAGGTCGGGCCCTTCTCGAACACCTTCGCCGAGGTCGTCTACAATCCGTTCGATTACCAGCCCGGAATCAAAGCCGGCTTCCTGCCGCAGCCATGGGCGTTGCCGTTCCCGAATCCGCTGCGCGAGGGACAGGTGCAACAAGCGAACGAGTTTGCCGCAATTTATCTATCTCCGACGTTCAACCTGCAGGGCACTAGTCTCCGTAAAGGCGACTTCAAGCGCAACCCCGAGGAAGCCAGCGAGGTTGGCGTGCGCACTCACGCGGTGACGTCATTCGGGCTGGAGTTCGCGCTCAACTACATTTATGGCCGCGGCCGTGGGGTTGGCGCCTCTTCTCCGTTTGCGGTCAAGATCGACCGGCTTGTTGTACCCGCCACGTTTGGCAGTACTACAGCGCTCGGCGGCAAGTTTTTGGGAAAGCCAGTGTATCCCGTGCAGGTCGATGCCCGCGTGATTCATCCCTACATGCACATTTTCGGTTTGACTGCGAACATTTCAGAAGAGGACTTTCTCCAAACCGTCCTTCGTTGCGAAATGGCCTACGTCATGGGCGAGCCTCACCAGACAATCGAGGAGGAGTTCCTCGTTGACGTGATCGATACCGACGGCTACCCGACCGGGCAAAAAGCGCCACTAGGATTCACCAAGCGCGATGTTTGGGCAGGAATGATCGGTTTTGATCGCCCAACGTGGATCCGCTGGCTCAATTCGAAGACGACGTGGTTTCTCACCGGCCAGTTCTTCTGGAACTACACCACCGGTGGCAACATCGACAAGCTAGTCGGCAACGCTGGCGCCGGCGAAGGGCCGTATTTCACGCCCGCCTCCGGCCCCGGTTCCACCACCGGAGGAATCGGGGTGTGGAATTGGCCAGGTAACCCGCTGCACGGTCGGGTCGAACGGCTTCAACTTGCGACCTTTCTCGGCAACGATGACAATATCCGCCAGTGGGAGCACCTGATCACCTTTGCCGGCACCAGCTTCTATCGCGGTGGCACGGTGGTGCCGTTCTTCGCGGACGCCTGGGATCCGGTCAACGGTAACAACGAGTTTCTATGGAACTTGGATTACTACTACAGCAACGACTTGATCCTGTCGCTGCAGCAGAAGTTCTTCATGACGTACGGCAGCAATGCCGTGAGCAACGATCCGTGGTACGCCGGTGGCCGCTTCACACGGCGCGATGAGACCGGCGTGAAAATCACCTATCAGTTCTGATCAGGCGGCAGATCGGCGCGACAACCGAGGGCCGGCCACAGCGCCGGCCCTCGTCATTTGGGCTTACCACAAATCGGGCTGGTCAACGCGGCCGCCGCGCGACCTGAAACTCGCCCACTGTCTCAACGCCATCGCTACCGGCATCCCTTCGCAGGTAGCCCCCCTGTCCGCGCACGCCTTCGTGGGGACGGGCAGGGTGAGGGCTCGACGGGGTTCCCGTCGTGGAACGGCATGGTGGGGCGCGACCTCCGGGCAGCAGGTGGAGCGGGACCTCCTTTGAGAGTCGGCCGGTGGCCGGTACGAGAGCAGCGATGAGTGTCTAGACCGCGAAGCCTGCTCTATCGCTTCGCATCGTCGAGTCGGCACCAGCGATCCTCGACGACTGAGCCGCAATAGGTGTTTGGTGCAGACCGCACTCTCTGCACCCGCTGTGAAACCAAGTCAGCTCGCCCCCCTCAGCGTGCCCGCCGCGTCTGCTTCCCGCGAGAGCCACCCCGCCCCCGTGACGCTACCGCCGCGTCTTCTTGACAACGGAGGCCTTATAGGTCTTCGGCCTTCGGTGCCGGCGGAACCATCGGCTGCCCCTCGACGTAGAGGGTGTCGTAGCTGAGATCGAGCCCGTTCGCCCACTCGACGGAGCCTGCGACAACTCGTACCGCCCGAAACGCTGCCGGGTCGCGTAGGCGCACAAAAATGCCACGACCGAGATAGGGCTTAACGTCGAATCGCCGGGACTCACCATTGTCAAACGAGACCTCTAACTCATAGTCTTCCAGTGCCCGCACCGACTTGACGTGTGGATTCATGTGTCCTCCTACCTCAGCGGGTCGATCTTGAAGACCTCCTCGCCGTTTGCAGCCAACTGCCAGTCGGCCAGGAGCTCGTCGCGGTGAATCTCGATCCATGCCTGCACGAGCCGCGTCTTCCCGGGAGGCAACCTACCAGCCAGAACCTCCCCGGTCGGGATCGCAAACACCGCCTCATCGCCGGAGCACTCTGCATGCACGTGAGGGACGTGGTGCTGCTTGTCGTCGAAGAAGTACATCCGGACCACGATACCATAGAACATCGACAGGATCGGCATGGTCGGCCTTTGTTGCAGGGTCCTGTCATAGTCGGCTAAGCCCGCGATGTTGCTGAAGCGTGGGAGCGGCGCTGGCGTTGTGGGGGCGTTTATGGCAGAACCAGAGCCGTGGACAGGAAGCAGCAGGGAGAGGGTCAAGCCGAGCGGCGGGCGGT
>JACQVA010000049.1 GCA_016210005.1 Deltaproteobacteria bacterium
GAAGCTGGCGGAGTCCGAAACTCCGCCGCCGGTGTTGAGCGCCTCGCTGGTCATGCGGAAGCTCGCGCTCGATGACTGCGCGAATGCGGCCGGGGCAGAGACGAGCAACACCAATCCGGTCATCTGCGCGACACCAACCAGCGTCTTCTTCATTGTCCTTCCTTTCTCAATTCAGGACGGCAGCCCCAGCCCCGCGCCACCACCTGCGGGCTGGCAGCCCGCGATCCCAGCAAAATGCGCCGTCGCCGGGAGCGCGGCCAGCCTGGCCGCAGTCCTTGTGTGTGTCGAAAAGAACGCCTACCCTGCGGGCTGGCAGCCCGCGCTCCCGGCAAGACCAGCGGCTGGCGATCCTGCCCATCGAGCACGCGCAATTGACAATGTGCCTGCGATTGAGGGAGCATACGTAGCAAGGAAACTCCCTGATGGCCTCCGAAACAGCACGCACCATTGATGATGGCTCTGCCATGGTGACCGGACACCGCAGTCGTGAACTGCAGTGGCGCCGGACACACGCGCACGTGCTGCGCGCACTCGCCGGCCAGTGGGTTGTGGTGGAGGGAGAGGAACTCGTTGCGCACGGACCGAATGCAGTCCGCGTCGTTGCCGAGTCGCGCCAGAAGGGCGTCGAGACACCCTACCTCTTTTTCGTTGAGCCCGACGATGCCGGCGACGTGGTTCGGATCGGGCTCTAGCCCGTGGACACCGTCGCCTACACGCATCGGTTTCCGTACATTTACGATCAACGGGGCGATGCGTTTCCGGCGCTGCCGCTGCGGATTACCCGCCCTGACCGGTCCGGACACGCGCTGGACATCGACGGCTATCTCGACTCCGGGGCTCAGCAGACGCTGATCGATGGAGAGGTGGCGCAGGCGTTGGGCATCGATCTGCTCGGCGGGGTGGGCCGTCGGTATCAATCGATAACCGGCGTGACCATCGAAGCGCGCATTCACCCCGTCGTTCTCTCCCACCCGGAACTCGGCTCGTTTGATCTCGACGTCGCGTTCAGCACGGTCCGCATCCGCCGCAACCTGCTCGGCCGCGATTTCTTCAACCTGATCCAACTTGGCTTCCGCGAGCACCACCAGGTGTTTTGCGTAACGCCGCTGCCTTAACGGCCCGGACGCGCGCTGCTCTCCGACGCGGAGTTGCTCTTCGAACTGCACGTGCGGCTGGCAAGCCTGCCCATCGAGCACACCGATGCCAACGACCCGCGCCGCGCGGCGAGCTGGTTTGCATCCAACCGTCTCAGCCATGGCGTCGGCATGCCTTGCCGGGAGCGCGGCCAGCCTGGCCGCATGCGGCGGGGCCGGGAATCGAGTTACGGCGAAAGTTAGGCATCGATGTTCGCCTCGAAGACGGCCGGCACAGCCGGCCCTACGGGAGCTTACCGTCTCAGTCATGGCGTCGGCATGCTCGACCGTCTGACCGCCGCGGCTGGTTTCCGAAGCGCGGTGCCCGTCTACACATTCAGCCCCAGTCATTTCGCGCCCATCCCCGGCATCGACGCCCGCCAGCGATACACGCGAGCGTCCGGCTGAAGGAGGCGTCGGCGAACGCGGCGGAAGCCGCAGGGAGTACGACCAGCCTGACCACCGGGGCGGCGGAGGGTACACGCAGGTCAGCCATGCCCGCCCCTTCGGGCTATCAGGTGTGGCCGTGCAAGCGCGGTGCGTGCTATGTAAGAAGCATGAAGAGCGCCACGGTGAAGGCGATAATCCCGCCGGACCATCGGTTGGTCGTCGAGCTGCCACCAGAACTGCCCGCTGGTCCCGCGGAAGTCGTCGTGCGCGTTCTCGATACCGCGGCGGAGAAGAGTGGAACAGGTGACGAGCTACTTGCCTCTGGCCTGTTCGGCATCTGGAAGGATCGAAGCGACATTGACGACAGCGTTGAGTTTGCCCGGCGAATCCGACAGCGAGCCGAACGGCGTCATGGCTGACATCTCGCTGCTGCTCGATACCGACGTCTTGATCGACCTCTTCCGCGGCAGTCCACAGGCTGCCGAGTGGTTTGCCGGGCACGGCAACAGCGTCATCGGTATTCCCGTCATCGTATGGATGGAGTTGTTGCAAGGTGCGCGTGACCGAATGGAGCAGCAGCGCATCGAACAGCGGCTGGCGATCCTGCCCATCGAGCACATCTGCGCCGACGACTCGCGTCATGCGGCCAGCTGGTTTGCAGCTTATCGTCTCAGCCATGGCGTCGGTATGCTCGACTGTCTGATCGCCGCGGCTGCGCTCCGAACCGCGGTGCCGATCTACACATTCAACCTCAGTCACTTCGCACCCATCCCCGGCATTGACGCGCGCCAGCCGTACGCGCGAGCGTCCGGATGAGGGCGAGGTGGCGTGCCGCACCGGTCTGAAGATCTGCACGCCGCAGCAGGTCATCGGGCGCACCCAGATCCTTGCGTAAGGCGCAACGGGCAGCAGCCGGCCGTCGCGACGACGAAGAAGAACGTTCCGCCGGGGATGAAGCTGCGCTGGAAGTTGGGCATCAGCATTCCGCATTTCGGGTCAGAGGCATCAAGGCTGACGAAGCTTGTAGAGGTGCACGACTCCGAAGGGGTCGGTGTCTCCGAAGATTCTGACTTTCGCGATCGGGAGAGAGTCCACGTACACGGCCCCGGGTGCGAACGTATCGCCGCTTGCCCCCAGGTAGCCGACATTGAGCGTCACCGAGTGGCGTGACCAATCAGCGAGACGCTGAAAGTAGATGACGCCGGCGATTTGCCCTTCGTTGGCTCCAAGCGGGAACTGAATCGACGTCTGACTGATCTTGTCGACGGTATTGTCACTGGCCCTCAGTCGGATGTACTCATGGGTGCCGATCCCGCCCGATGTATTCACGAACCGGACGTAAAGATCCTGCTGCTGCCCCTGCAGCCGCTCAATGACCAGCATGAAGAGGTTCGCCTCGGAGGGGACGTCCATCTCTACTTGGGTGATGCCTCCGGGGAAGGTCGCCGTTGCGACGTGTGTCCAGGCCCCCGACGCGGGCGCTGGCGTATCTGGGGTTGCAATCGCGTACGCCGCGCTTGCTATACGCTTCCGCGGGGCGAGAGCCTCCCCGCTGACCGTCACCTGCAGAAACCGCAGCGGCCCCGACGCGTCTAACGGCCCTCCTTGAAACAAATCCGTCGGTAGCGCCGTCACGCTGCCGAGCAGGACGTTGAAGACGCCGTTGGTCACCGTGACGCTCTGCGTCTCGCTCCACGGCGAGCCGGTCGGGAGCTGGTTGCCGCCGCTCTCCGCGTCGTAGACCGCGAACTGCATCGTGAACGTGCCGTTCTTCGGAGTGCCGCTCGGGTCGGTGAGCCGGCCCTGGTAGTTGAGCAGGTTCGGCGCGTCGGCGGCGACGGTGCGCGCCAGCAACGCGAAAGCAACTGCGATGATCCACGTGGGTGTTCTTTTCATCGTCTCACCTCCTCATTCAGAGTCCAAAGTCCAAGGTCCAACGTCCAAGGTCCAAAGCCTGCCCTGAACTACTATGGCCGAAAGTCTGCGCGCGGCGCACAGATTTCGGAGCCGCAGGAGCGGTTCGGGATGCACGTCCCCGCCCCCCTCCTGAATGCCGGCTATACGGCCGCGCATAAGTTGAGGGACATGTCACAGGGTGCCTCTCTCTCCGTCATTCCCGCGAAAGCGGGAATCCACGGCAGCTTGAAACCCACCGCCAGCCGCCCCTGGATGCCCGCCTGTGCGGGCATGACGGTCGTCCATTCGCGCGAGACCGCAGATTGCCCCGCATCTTGTATGTCTCAATATTTATGCGCGGCTGTATAGAGGACTGCCGGCATGACGGTCCGGGCCAGGGTCCGTCATTCCCGCGAAGGCGGGAATCCATCCGGAGCCCCACCGCCCCTGGATGCCCGCCCCACGCCTTCGCGGGGGCA
>JACQVA010000050.1 GCA_016210005.1 Deltaproteobacteria bacterium
CCGCCCCTGGATGCCCGCTTAAGGATTGCGGGCATGACGGAATACCCCTGTCGAGCTTTGGGTTGCGGGCGGCAGCCCGCGCTGTCGAAGGGCTCAGCGTGAGCGGGACAATGCTTGCGCCGCAAGGCTTTCCGCTCACCCTGAGGCTCGCGAAAGGGGCGAGCGGAAAGCCTTTTCAACGGCCGCTTAGAAGTGATGCGTCCAGCGCAGGTTGAAGCGCGTGCCCTCGGGCCGGTTCTCCACCTGCGTCTCGTAGTAGGCGTTGAAGAAGAAGTGGTCGTTCTGCGACAGGCTGTAGAGCAAGCCGGGGCCGAAGCCGAGCACCTGCTCGCGGGAGTCGGCGACACCGTTGCCGTCGACCTCGGCGTTGGTGAACTGCTTCAGATAGTAGCCGTTGATCCCGGCCCGCAACTGCTTGGGCAGGACCTCGTACTCCGAAGCGAAGTTGAGGTGAACCGCCTGCCCAGCCTGCGAATCCTTGGCTCCGGGAACGTTCGGATCATCGTTTTCCGCGTTCCACAAGTAGTGCAGACGCCACGACGCCGTCCACTGCGGCGTCGCGAACACCGTTGCCGCCCAGTAGGGGTTGAACGAGTAAAAATTCGAGCCCGCGTTCAGCGCCCGCTTCTCGTCGTAGCTGCCCGTCGGTACCAGGTTCTGCAGCTCGATGCGGTGCATGAACAGCGGTCCGTTGGAGCCCATGATCGGGTCCCACTGGATGTAGGGTCCGATGAGGATATCGCCCAGGCCGCTGGTGGTGCTCAGCACCGGGTGATCGGCCGGGTGCACGTCGAGCGAGACCAGTGGCACGATCAGGTCAATGCCCCACTTGGCGCCCGGTAGCAGATCCTGATTCGATTGGTAGATGACTTGATTGAGGCTGATCCAGGCATCGACGCTGCCCGGCAGTCCCACTTTGCGGCCCTGTTGGTCCCGGAAAGTGCCGGCGCTGTAATACTGCACGTACTCCTGGAAGTAGAACCCGGGTCCGGCGGGCGGACCGCCATCGAGGAAGCTGGTGAAGCCCAAGTTCACTGCCGGCAACGACTGCGCGGCGGCCAACGCCGGCAGCAACCCGAGCAGGCCCAGCCCGCTCCCCACCCTTCGCAACCATCTCACACTCATGTTCCCTCCTTATGTTTCTGCGGGCGCCACATGCGCCCGCTTGCATCCGGCCTCAGACTCTTACATATCGCTGGGGCGCTCATATCGTGAGCCGAAAGGAGTATCCAGAAATGGCGGACCAAACCAAGTACCTGCTGGCGGAAAACGACATCCCGACCGCTTGGTACAACATCCAGGCCGACCTTCCCGAGCCGCTGCCGCCCGTGTTACACCCGGGCACGCACCAGCCGATCGGGCCGGCTGATCTCGCCCCGCTTTTCCCGATGGGCCTGATCGAGCAGGAAGTCTCCACCAAGCGCGAGATCGACATCCCCGGCGAGGTGATCGATATCTATCGACTGTGGCGGCCGAGTCCGCTGTATCGGGCACGCCGGTTGGAGAAGGCGCTCGATACCCCGGCACGCATCTACTACAACTACGAAGGCCACAGCCCCTCCGGCTCCCACAAATCCAACACCTCCGTGGCGCAGGCCTATTACAACAAGCAGGAGGGCGTCAAACGCATCACCACCGAGACCGGCGCCGGCCAGTGGGGCTCGGCACTGGCCATGGCCTGCCAGTTCTTCGGCATCGACTGCAAGGTCTTCATGGTCAAGGTCAGCTACGAGCAGAAGCCGTATCGCAAGGCCATGATGGAAACCTTCGGGGCCCGGGTGACCGCCAGCCCGAGCACGGAGACCGCTTCGGGCCGAGCGATCTTGGAAAAAGATCCCAAGTGCACCGGCTCACTCGGCATCGCGATTTCGGAAGCGGTGGAAATGGCGGCGCAGGACCCGCAAACCAAGTACGCCTTGGGTAGCGTGCTCAACCACGTGTTGATGCATCAGACCATCGTCGGCATCGAGACCATCGCCAAGTTCAAGCTGGCGAACGACTGGCCCGATGTCATCGTCGGCTGCACCGGCGGCGGCTCCAACTTCGCTGGGATGGCGTTCCCCTTCATCGGCCGCAAGCTGCGCGGCGAGGACCGCGGTGCCCGCATCATCGCCGTCGAGCCCACGGCGTGCCCGTCGCTGACCAAGGGCAAGCTCACCTACGACTTCGGCGACACCGGCCATCTCACCCCGCTGGTCAAGATGCACACCCTGGGCAGCGCCTTCGTTCCGCCCGGCATTCATGCCGGCGGGTTGCGTTACCACGGCATGGCGCCGCTGGTCTCACACCTGGTAAAGCTCGGCGAGGTCGAGGCCACGGCCGTGCCCCAGCTCGAGGTCTTCGAGGCCGCCGTGAAGTTCGCCCGCGCTGAAGGCATCATCCCGGCGCCCGAGCCCTCACACGCCATCGCCACCGCCATCCGCGAAGCGCTCAAGTGCAAGGCCGAGGGCAAGAGCCGCGCGATCCTGTTCAATCTCTGCGGCCACGGCCACTTCGACATGCAGGCGTACATGGATTACTTCGCCAAGAAGCTGCAAGACTACGAGTACCCGGAGCACGAAGTCGCCATGGCGCTGGCGGGTTTGCCCAGCGTGGGGTAGCCCCGGCCCACGATGCGGGGGGCGGGCGGCTGCAAGGGCCGCCCGCCCCCCGCTCTCAGCGCGCGCCGCTCAGGGCCGAGCGCCGCTCGCGACAACCGGAGTTCGTAGGTCGGTTGCGCTAAGGCGATAACGCTGCTACGGTGCAGCCACTCACCACTGATTGTCCGGCGCGAGAATCCCGCCTTGTATTGCGGCGTCTAGCACGCCTCCCGCACCTCTCATTCAGCAACGGCAGCGACAACAGGTGTCGCTGTCCCAACGAGCAAACACAACATGGTCGTGGCGGCGGCCCAGCGTAAAAGGAGTTCATGCCATGGGACGAAAACTGTACGTCGGCAATCTCGGCTTCGACGTCAACAACAAGGATCTCGAGGATCTCTTCGCGCAAGCCGGGACTTGCGAGTCGGCCGCGGTCATCTCTGATCGCGAGACCGGACAGTCACGCGGCTTCGGCTTCGTTGAGATGAGCTCGAACGGCGAAGCCCAGAAAGCCATCCAACAGTTCGACGGCCAGGACTTCAAAGGCCGTGCACTCAAGGTGAACGAGGCCAAGGAGCGCGAGAACAATCGCGGAGGCAACGGCAGAGGTCGCTACTAGTCGCAGACGATTCGCGCCCGCCGCACGCGGCGGGCGCGTTCGGACGATGTGCAGCCGTCCTTACGGCTGACAGGAGAAGGAGGAGTTCCAGGAGAGGGCACAAGGAGCTGCCCGCCGAGCCCGACTCCTTCCTGCGCGTGATTGCGCCGCACCGCGACGACCTCGTCGTCGCCGTCGAGTGCATCCTTCGGCTCGGCTCAGGACAGGCCTTCACCTGGTACTGGCTCGCCGATCTGTGCACCCGCTGTGAAACGAAGTCAGCTCACCCTCCTCAGCGTGCACGCCGCGTCTGCTTCCCGCGAGCGCCCCCCGCCCCAGTGACGCTACCGCCGCGTCTTCTTGACAACGGAGGCCTTATAGGGGTTCGGCCGCAGGCACCACCGCGCGGGTCCTAACGATCCGCAGCGTGGATGTGATGGTGGTCGCTCCCGGAGGCGGATGCCAGGGCATGCACCGCCTCCACGTAATGGACGTACTCGACGTAAGCGGCCACATAGGCTCTTCCAGACTCCACGCTCTCGTCGGCGTGGCGCTTGGTCGCAACGAGTCTCGCGAAGCGCTCGCGAAGACCGGTCGCGACGCGTTCGCCGAGTTCCGAGGCGAGCGCATCAACTGAGCCCTTCTCGAGCGCGTTGTCTGCGGCCGCGATGCCGGCATCGACCTGCCCCGCCGGCTTCAGGCCCGTGTACGCGACGCCTTCGCCGGCGCGGTGAATGCGAACCAATGTTTCGACAAAGTAGCGGTCGGCGAGCTCGCGAGCATCATCTCCCAGCCCCCGGGCCTTGAGCGTCTTCGCGAACGACTGCCGAATCTCCTTCTCGTCGTCGGCGCGAACCCACTTGAGAATGGGTGTGACATCTCCCTTCTGCAGGGCCGCGTTCGCGTCAAGCACCACGGGACCGTCGAGGGTATCGCAGTGAGCGCGCACCGAGTGCGGCGTGAACGCCGACAACATCACGACCACCATGACTGCTCGTTTGATCATGAGAACCTCAGCTCTGCGGCATAAACGCGATGCCACGATCTCACCGAATGCCTCAGTGGCGGCCGTCGCCTGCAGCCCCCCTGTTCGGCCCCGCCGTGGCTAACCCGTGCTCGGATCGCTTTCGGATGAGGTTCACGAAATAGTCAACTATCGCGCTCAGCGTGTCGCCGTCGAAGGACCAGTTTCCCTCGCTGGACCGTACGTCGAGCTCGCCCTCGATGTCTACCAGAACCCGGTAGAAGATCGCCGGGTCATGAAGTCTCGCGCTCAGGCGTAGCTTGTCAGATGGCACTCCCAGATGTCGAGCGGCACTCGCTACGACAAGCTCACGGATTCTTCTCGCGAGTGCGCCCTGGGTCCTTGTCATTGGGTTCTGCTCACGCGGTAAATCATCCCTCGATACACTGCGTTACTCGGGACGTACGGCCGGACGTCGCGGCGCCCGAGCAGCTCCTGCGCCGTGCGGATGTCATAGCCAGCTTCCAGAAGATGCGTAGCGCGGCGGCGAGTATCGTCACGCGATCCCTTCGAATCCGCTTCAGGAAACACGCCTTGTTGCCTTTCCCCTCACGCACAATGAAATCCGGGTCTTTGACTCGCAGCCGCAAACACTCCATGAGTCGCAGACCGGAACCGTAGAGCAGCGTTGCCATGATCCAGGTGACGCCGTCAAGGGCGGCGAGCAGCGCTTGCGTCTCCTGCCGTGTCAGCACCACCGGGAGCCGCTCTGGCCGCTTGGCGCGCACGACGTCATCGAGCCAGCCAGGATCACAGCCGAAGACCTCCTTGTGCAGGAAAAGCAGTGCGGCCAACGCCTGGTTCTGCGTCGACGCGCTGACGTGCCGCTGGACCGCCAGTGCCGTAAGGAACTGCTCGATCTCCTGCTTGCCCATGTCGGCCGGGTGACGCTTGCCGTGAAACAAGACGTACCGCCCTTCGGCTTCGCCTAGCGCGGGCTGGCGCCCGCAACCCTAGCCGGAGAAGAGCATTTCGTCATGCCCGCAATCTTCCAGCGGGCATCCAGGGGGGCGGGGATGGATTCCCGCTGGAAGACTGCGGGAATGACG
>JACQVA010000051.1 GCA_016210005.1 Deltaproteobacteria bacterium
CCCCGACCCGCCGCGCTGACCGGTGGCGGCGCAGCCGGTTCCCACCCCGCTGATCCGTCGCTCCGTCTCGGTGGCCCGGTCGCAACCGATCGCCCCGGGAAAATCGAGCTATGCATGCTCACCGGAAGGACACGCACCTGATCGAGCAGCTTGGCGTCGAGGTGCGGATGGTGCACGGCGATGATCTGGCGCATCAGCGGCACGTCGGGGAACTCGATGTAGTAGAAGATGCACCGGCGGAGGAAGGCGTCGGGGAGTTCTTTTTCGTTGTTCGAGGTGATCATCACCACCGGGCGGTGCTTAGCGACGATCTCCTCGCTGGTCTCGGTGATCGAGAACCGCATCTCGTCGAGCTCGCGCAGCAGGTCGTTGGGAAATCCGAGATCGGCCTTGTCGATCTCCGAGAAACGACTCAAGCGTTCGTCCCACCGAGGGCGTCGCTGAATCTCGTCGGCCGATCTCCGCGGATGTCCGACTTGGAGATTCCACGCGAGTACCGCGGCTGGTGGCGGATAACCTCTACTTCCCAGTGGATCGACGATGGCCTCGGCGACCTGGGAACGGCAGTAATTTCACTGACCGGGTACGGCGACCGGCTGAGGATGCACACGCTACTCGCGTACGTGAACTGCCGGCCGACGAAAAACGGTATCTCGTTCACGTGGCAAGGAGCGTGGGAGTGGGATCCCATGTCTGGGACCGGGAGCGTGAGGCTCCGCAAAGAGGCGAGGCATGTCCCGCCGCCACATTGCGGGACCGCCTCCACGCCCTTGAGGGCGCGTTTGCTTGCTGCTTGCTTGCCGAAATAGTTCCCACCACCGCGAGGATAAGGTATCAATCGGGCGATGGGCGCCAAGAAGTGACTGATCCGGTAGACATCTTGTGCCTCGCGCAGAAAGGAATCGAACCGTTGGAGGACGCAACCATCATCTTCGCACCGAAGAGGAGTGCCGACTCATGAAAAACTGGGTGACGCAGGCGGAAATGGAGGAGAAGGCGCAGCGGAAGCTGGACAAAGCACTGCGCGAGCTGTGCGCGAAGCGCGAGCGAACAGCGGCCGATGAGCACGAGATCACGGAGTGTCTTGCCGAGGCGGCTCAATTTGGAATGGATGTGAACGTGTACGCCAAGTTGCTGGCCGGTCACAAAACCGCTGCTTGACCCGATTTCTCGTCGACCATCGCTGCCCCGCGGCTCGCTGGCCCTACCCAGCCCTGGTCACTGCATTACCGGAGAACCACCAGCGTGGCGAACAACGGCCGTAACGCCCCGTGTCCTTGCGGGAGCGGCAAGAAGTACAAGAAGTGCTGCCTGGAGAAGGACGAGAACACCGCGCGCATCGCTCGCCAGGAAATCGCCGAGGTTATGGCCAGCCGGCAAACACCGCTGGATGATGACCCCTGGACGCTACACGGCTACCCCTATGTGCTGGCCAAGATCTTCGAAGGGTCCGAGGAGTTCGCAGAGATCCGCCGCACCGACCCTCAGAAGGCCAGTTGCTTCTGGATGCCGGGGCGCATGGCTGCGCTCGACACCGAGGGAATCGTTGCAGGGCTCAGCCGGTTCGGGGTTGACGGCCGGCCTGAAAGCGTCCGCGCGCTTGCCGGCGATCGAACCTCTGCGTGGTCGATTGCCCGTGTCTGGTATGCGGAGATCGAGGCCCGTAATGTCCACCTCTCCCGCTATGATGAGGACTTCGTCGGCCTTGCGGCTTGCGAGCTGTGGAAGCGCTATCTCCCCGAGTGCCCCTCCTTCGAGATGCTCGACGACTGGATGCAAGAGGGCTATCGGTTGGCCGATGCTCACCTGCACGCGGCCGCCTGCGACCGCTGGCAGCAGATCTGGGAAGTCATCGAACCTAGACTACGGCCCGAGATGCGTAGCTGCAATGATGCGGCGGTGGTCTTTGATGGCACCCAGTGTCTGTTCAACTGGCTGCAGGTTGCCATGGAGCTGCTGAATGCTTCTCGGCACGAGCCTGCGTACGCGCAGACGGGTGTGCAACTTTGCGAGCGGGTGTTGTCGCAGTTTGTCGGCGAGAACGACGATTTTCGAGACAACTTTCAAGCAGACCTTGGAGATCTTCTATTTCTCGCCGGCCGCTGGGCCGACGGCGAGCGTGTTCTAACGGACATCATCGACCGGGATCCGGACCACGCCCTCGGCTACGTCCGCCTCGCTGACGTCCTCGGTTGCGGTGTGCGCCCGGACGACGGGCCCATCGACCGCGACCGAGCGGTGGCGCTGCTCGAGCGCGCCCTCAGCCGACCCGTGCACGACGCTGAGACCTTTGACATCGAGGCACGGCTCGCAGATATGCGCCAGCTCTCAGGAGACCCCAAATAGTGCTGCGCCACGCAAAGCCCCGCCCCCGTCTCGCCATACAGGGGGGCGACATGAAGACCGCCACGTCCAACCTTCGCCGCGAGTTCAAGCGACTCTTCCGGAGCATGGACTTCGTGTCGCGGCACCCTGCACTCTCCCGGCGGGGTCGGCCAGCGGAGCATTTCACGGAGCTTTACCAGCAACTCGGGATGCTCTGGGAGTTCCTCGCTTTGCAATGCCGGCACGCGGAAGGATGGCGCAAGACGCGCGAGGGCACCTCCGTGTGCAGGACCTGTGGGACTGTCCGAAATGCCGGTGAGGATTGGGTGTTGTTACCGCGCCGTGGCAGGAAGATCGTCGGCCGCAAGCTCTCTCCGAATTCCCGCGAGACATTCCCCAACAAGAAGGCGGCGTCGATCGTCGATGATACGATCGAGTTCCATGGCGTGAAGGTGGTAGTAGGCGTCCACAACGCGTATCGCTCGCGCCTAATACGGCGCGAGAAGACGATCACCATCGCGGCGGATCGCATCGTGCGCGTCAATGAGGATGGCATCGAGTGCTGGCTCGATACCCACCTCGCAGAGATCAAGATCCGAAAGCGAGAGCGCGCGGACCTTCCACCTTACCACGCTTTCGTCTTCGAACTGCCGAAGCGAGCCCTCAAGCGATTCCCACTACTGGTCGCGTACGACGCTCACGGCAAACTCGTCGGCGTGACAATCTTCAGACCCGCGCCGGGGGCAGATCGGAAGGCAACGGCGCAAAATCGCGCGAAAAGGTAATCCGCCGCCAGCGACCGATCGACCGACCCGAGCCTGGAACCTGTTTCGAGGCACCGCGACCCCGCACGCGATCTAGTGGTCGCCTCAACGCAGCCGCATCCCTGCGTTGCCGCCAGTACCAAGCGCTTCCCAGGGCCACCTTCGCGGCTACATCTGGAGCGTAAAACGCACGACCACCCTCTGGAAGACTCGACCGCGGGCGTTCTTCAATGCCCGATTGCGGAGCAGTTTGGCGTCGTCGGCCTCCTGCACGAACGCCCGCGAGAGGTGTGCCTCTGCTGAAACTCCTGCTTGATGACGCGGGTTTATAGGGCCCCACCACATTCGAAAGACCAGTGGCCGTCACTGGTTGTATCTTGGCCCGAGATCTTGCCAGCTCTTTGGATAGCGCCCGCTCTGGCTGTCGTACTTGAGCAATGCGTCGACATCCTGTTCCTTCTTGAGCAGCGCGCCAACGAAGGGGATGTGTGCCTCGACTTTTTCGATGCTGATGCCGGAGCGGAGTAGGGCGCTGATCCAGTCGATCAGCTCGGAGGTTGACGGCTTCTTGCGCAGCTCGTTCTGCTGGCGCAGCCAGTAGAACTTGATCAGCACCTGATCGAGGAGTTTGGCGTCGAGGTGGGGGTGGTGGACGTCGATGATCTTGCGCATCAGCGGCACGTCGGGAAACTCAATGTAATAGAAGATGCAGCGGCGCAGGAAGGCGTCGGGCAGCTCCTTCTCGTTGTTCGAGGTGATCATCACCACCGGGCGGTGCTGGGCGCTGACTTCCTCGC
>JACQVA010000052.1 GCA_016210005.1 Deltaproteobacteria bacterium
CGTCATTCCCGCGAAAGCGGGAATCCAGTTTGGCGTTTGGCGCTATGGACAAGCAGTTCTGCGTTTACATCCTGGCCAGTGGAAGATCGAGCTGATCGAAGCTCAGAACCCGGACTGGCGAGACCTCTATGACGAGATCGTGTAGCGCTGGTGGGTGGTAGCGAGCCGGTGCCGTGGATTCCCGCTTTCGCGGGAAGGACAAATTGCGTCCCTTTCGGCCATGGGCCTCGGCCTGACAGTACACAGTACTGTCAGACTGGTGAGGATTTGCCCGGTCGGCTGCACGTTACCCACAGATTTGTCGCACACCCGCGCCAAGAGAGCACCAAGGCCATGCTCGATTTCTGCGCCGCTATGCTGTATGCGCCGGAAGTCCCTCGCTGCCGCGCTGAGCAGACTTGGGCGACGGAGCACTACGGATGAATCTGAGGAGCCAGACCGCCATTGCCGGCCTCGGCATCACCAAGCAAGGCAAGGTTTACGACTACAATCACGTCGGCTTCGCCGTCGAAGCGGTTCGCCTGGCGCTCGCAGATGCCGGCCTGCGGCGGGAGGACCTCGATGGCCTGCTGCTCAATCCCGGCCTGAGCTGGGGCGAGGCGGCAATGGGATCGTTTCAGCTGCAGCAGGCGATGGGTTTGCGCGACCTGCGGCTATCGTCGGTCATGAACGCCGGCGGTGCCTCCGCCGCTGCCATGATCCAGCACGCGGCGCAGGCGATCGCGGCCGGGGTTTGCACCACCGTGGCCTGCGTCTTCTCCGACGCGCCCCTCAAACCGCCGGCAACCAAGGCGGAGAAGAAGGACGGCGGCGGCTCGGCGGGCGCCTACGGCTTTGCCCGCGGGCTCGACGCCGCCTATGGCCAATTCGGCGTCAACGCGCTGTACGCGTTGGTGGCGCAGCGCCATATGCACCTCTACGGCACCACCAACGATCACCTCGGCGCTATCGCCGTGGCGCAACGGCAGTGGGCCAACAAGAATCCGCAGGCGCAGTTCTACGACACCCCGATGACCATCGAGGACTACCGCCGCTCGCGCTGGGTGGTGGAACCGTTTCATTTGTTCGACTGCTGCCTGGTATCCAACGGGGGCTTGGCCGTGATCGTGACCGCGGCCGAGCGTGCTCGTGATCTGAAGAAACCGCCAGTGTACATCCGCGGTATGGGCCAAGGACACCCCGGCGGTGATCCGGGTGAAACCCTCGCCTCCGGGGCGGTGCTGGCGAAGGCGACCGCCTTCACCATGGCCGGCATCGCGCTGTCCGATATCGACGTCGTCGAGCTCTACGACTGTTACACCTTCACCGTGCTGGTGTGCCTGGAGGATTACGGCTTTTGTAAGAAGGGCGAAGGCGGCCCGTTCGTAGCCGACGGTAAGATCGCCCCCGGGGGCTCACTGCCGGTGAACACCGGCGGCGGGCAGCTTTCGTCGTTCTACATGTGGGGCATGACGCCGGTCTCCGAGGCCGTGATTCAACTCCGCGGCGACGGCGGAGCGCGGCAGGTGCCGGGAGCCGGTGTCGCGCTCGTGAGCGGGAACGGCGGCATTCTGTCGACCCACTCGACGCTAGTGCTAGCAGGCGCGCCTTGAGGGAGGTGAACATGGCAGAGTACGGCAAACCGGTTCCGGCAATCACCCCGGAGATGCGGCCGTTCTTTGCCGCCGCCAAGCGCCACCAGTTGGTGGTGCAGCGCTGTTGCGGCTGCGGTACCCATCGCTTTCCGGCACGTGAGCTGTGCTCTAACTGCTGGTCGCGCGAGGCCGAGTGGGTGGCGGTGTCCGGCACCGGCGAGATCTTCAGCTTCAACGTCATGCACCAGGTCTACCACCCCGGGTTCGCCGCCGAGGTGCCCTACGCCGTGGTGGCGGTGAAGCTGAAGGAAGGCGCCAAGATGACCTCGAGTCTCGTAGGTGTGAAACCGCACGACATCCGCATCGGCATGCCGGTGCGGGTGGTGTTTGAAGACCTCACCGACGAGGTCACGCTGCCGAAGTTCGCGCCAGCATAACCGAATGTTCTGACGCGGAACGCGGGCCGCCTAGCTCGCCACCGGCGCTGCCGCTTGCAGCCACGGCTCCAGGTCGCGTAGCGCACCGGCCTCGTCGCCCGCGACGGTTACGCCCTCGAATAACCACCATTCCTCCGGCGCGATGATCGCCTCGCCGGGCTTGAGTGTAAGCAGCGGGCCGAGGTTCTCGACCTCGATGAACTCGGCCGCCGAATAAATCTCGACGGTGGCACCGCCGTCGGGGTAGGTGGCGCGCGGATCGTGCGAGAAGCGCTTGAGGTACAGACTGTCACCGTGCAGATAGGCCGCCCAGCCCTGCTTGGTGTCGACGCCGACCTTGCTCTCGTCGGCGCGCCGGCGGCCGGCTCCAGCCGCAGCCGGCAGTACTTCGGACTGATCGACCTGCATCAAGCGATCGCCGAACTGATAGCGGCGATCGGCCAGCTTGGTGTAGCTCCACAGAATCAGGTGGCGGGTGTCAGAGAACGCCGCCGGGTTGCCGACATCAAACGGCACCAGAGCGCGCCCGCCCGGTCGCATGACCGAGAGGCTCCACGCCGCGCAAGTAATGTCGTGAGCGCTGATGTTCTGGATGCGCGAGACCACTCGCGCACGCGGCTGCTCGGCAATGAGCGAGACCTCGAGGCTCTTCTGAATGCCGGCGCGCGGCTGTGGCGGGCCGGTTACCCGCACCGTGGCGGGCCCGATGACCTCAGCGGTGCAAGGTTGGTTGTCGGGGGCGTAGGTCGTGGCAGCGTCTTCGGGTGCGATCCACAGTCGCCAGCCACCGCGCAATACCCAGTTCGACTCGCCGGTGCTGCCGGTCTCGGACGGGCGCAGGTAAAAAACGTTCGCGCCGCCCCGCCGATGGAAATCAACGATGCGCGGGCCGATCGCGCTGGTAACTACCAGTTCCACGGCCGCGTTACCGAGAATGTACGAGTCGGGCCAGCCGCAGTAGTGCTCGCGGCGTAGGTTGGGCATCTAGTCCGCTCCTGCTCGGGGGGGCGCGACGCCCTGGCGACACGGTTCACACGCCTGCCCGGGCAAGTCGATTCGACCGGCGTCCATTGACTCACAAGGGGTGTAGCAATCGCCGCCCGGGCGCTTTATCATAGTTCCATGACCGACACCGCTCCGCAGGCCGCCGGGCTGGCACCGACGCTCTTGCTGTCGATGCCGCAGCTGATCGATCCCAACTTCAAGCGCACGGTGGTGCTGCTGTGCGAGCACAACCGCGAGGGGGCGTTCGGCCTGGTGCTCAACCGGCCCACCGGAGCACTGGCGGGCGAGGTGGTGCAGCTCGATCCGCCGGTGCACCAGCGCAATGACCAGCAGATCTGGGTGGGCGGACCGGTCGAGCCCCAGCGTGGCTGGATCCTGCTGGCACAGGCGCCCGCCAACACCGATGCCGTGCGGGTGACGGACGGGGTCTACTTGTCGGCCTCGCCGGCTCTCCTGCGCCAGCTGCTGGAAAACCCCACGCCGCAACGCACGCGATTCCTGGTCGGCTATGCCGGCTGGGGTCCGGGCCAGCTCGACAACGAACTGCTGCAATCCGCCTGGCTGACCGCCGACGTCGATCTCGACATCGTTTTCGACACTGCGGCCGAAGCGATGTGGGAAGCCGCGATCCGCCGCCTCGGGGTGGACCCGATCGCGTTGCAGATGAGCCCGGGCGTACACTGAGCCGGCCTCGTTCAGCCGCGGCGCAATACCTGCCCGGCCCGCGAGTCCCGATCAAATACGCCGTCGCGAACCACCACCGCGCCGTTGAGCACCACCGCCGTGATTCCTGAGGGCCGGCGATCCGGCGCGCTGCGGGTGGTGTTGTCGCCAACGGTTTCCGGATCAAAGACGACCAGGTCCGCGGCCAAGCCCCTAGCGATACGGCCGCGGTCGCGCAGGCCCATGCGGTCAGCCGACAAACCGGTCATACGGCGCACCGCCTCCGGCAGCGACAGCAGCCGCAGTTCGCGCACGTAACGGCCGAGGATGCGCGGGAAGGTCCCATACGAGGCCGGGTTGTCGAAGCCGTTGCCGGTGAGGATGGTGTCGGTCTCGAAGCAGGTGCGGGCGTGCTGCAACACTTTGCGCAGGCTGGTTTCCTCCTCGCCGCGCCCGCTGTAGTTCCAGTTCAAGATGCGCGTCTGGCTGCCCAGCTCGCCGACGAGGTCGAGATAGGTTTCGGTGGCGTCGGTGCCGCGCTCGCGGGCGATGTCGGCGATCGTCATGCCTTGGTAGCGCGCCAGCTCCGGTTTCGGCACCCACAGAATCTGGGTGTCTTCCCAGCGCATACCAAGATGGGGCAGCACCCAGTTGAGGGTGCCGGCGACCCGCTGGCGCTGCTCCGGGTTGGTTACCGATTGTTCGAGGTTGTTGAGCGTCCACGGCGGCATGAAGACCACCAGCGTGGTGTTGCCGCCGACATACGGGAAAGCATCCCAGGCGATGTCCACGCCTTGATCAACCAGGCGGTTCAGGTGTTCGAGCACCGGGTCGGTGGTCGGCCAAGTGGTGTCGCCGACGAAGATGAGATGCGAATGCTGCACCGGTACACCGTGGGCGCGAAACACCGCCGCGGTCTCATCCACCGAGCGCAGATTCGATGGTACTTGCGCGGAATCATCGAAGTTGCCGAGAGCGATGTAGCTGCGGCCGTGCGAGGTGTAGACCCCGCGGCGCTCGCGCAAGGGCGCGGTGACGCCGAGCAACTCGTCTTGATCGGCGAACACCCCCGGGGCGTAACCGAGCCCGGTCGACAGGCCGATGGCGCCCTCGTCGAGCGCCGCGCGCGCGAGATCGGCCATTACCGCCACCTCGGCGGCGGTGGCCGGCGAGCCGTCGAACTGCTTGACCGCCGCGCGCAGGGTGCCGTGGCCGACAAGTTCGGCGACATTGAGCGCCAGGCCCTGCCGTTCGAGCAGCGCTAGAAAATCGCCGACACTGGTCCAGGCATAATCAAGGTCGTCGTCGTGCAGCATCCGGCCGAGCAGCGGCACGAGCGTGCGATTGCCCGCTAGAATAGGGGCCGGGGAGAAGCCGCAGTTGCCGCCGACTATTGTCGTCACACCTTGTTCCAGCAGCGGCGCCAGCACCTCGCCGTGATTGGCCAGCGGTACCACCCAGTCGCTGTGCGAGTGCATGTCGATGAAGCCCGGGGCGATAACCTTGCCGGCGCAGTCAATCGTCGCGCGCGCACTCGCGCCGCCGAGATCGCCGATCGCGGCTATACGCCCGCCCGCCACCGCTACCGACGCGGGGACTGCGTTCGCGCCGGTGCCGTCGAGCACGCTTCCGTCCTTGAGGATCAGCTCATAGTCCATGGCGCCGACCATCGCACGAAGCCGCCGCCGCGGCAACGTCGCCGCCTGCTGGTGGTTGCGGGCGTTGCTTCCTCGATGCCAGGGCGGTACGGTCAGCGCATGCACCCGCGCGCAGTCGATTTCGCCGTCGCCCCGTTCCTGGTGATTTGGGAAACCACGCAGGCGTGTGACCTAGCCTGCCGCCACTGCCGCGCCTCGGCGCAGCCGGCCCGGCACGCCGGCGAGTTGACGACCGAAGAAGGCGAACGATTGCTGGCCGAGACTGCCGAAATGGGAACGCCGGTGTTCATCCTCAGCGGGGGCGATCCGCTCAAGCGGCCGGATCTCTACCGGCTGATCCGGCGCGGCAAGCAGCTCGGCCTGCGCATGGGGACGATCCCGGCGGCCACCGAGGCGCTGACCGAAGACATCGTCCGCCAACTGAAGGAGACCGACCTGGATCAGATGGCGGTGAGTCTCGACTTCCCGAGCGCGGAGCAGCACGATGCCTTTCGCGGTGTTCCCGGAGCATTCGCCCGAACCATGGCGGCCATCGAGTGGGCGCACCGCCACCAGTTGCCGCTGCAGATCAACAGCACGTTGTGCGGCCATTCGGCGCCGTTCCTCGCCGAGATGGCCGCTTTGGTGGAGCGGCTCGGGATCGTGTTCTGGGAGGTATTCTTCCTGGTGCCGGTCGGGCGCGGCGAGGCCCTCGGCGGCTTGACGCCGGAGCAGTGCGAGGAGTTGTTCGAGATTCTCTACCGGGTCCAGAAGCAATCACATTTTGTGGTGAAGATCACCGAAGCGCCGCACTACCGGCGCTACGTCGCGCAACGCGAGGCGGCCCAGCCGGGGCAGGCACCCGGGGCGGCGTTACCGCAGCTGCTACAGCGCTCGGAAGGACCCGGGCACACGGTGGGGTTGGCGCCGCGGGGGGTAAACGCCGGCAATGGCTTCGCCTTCGTGTCGCACACCGGTGACGTGTTTCCGAGCGGGTTCTTGCCGGTGTGCGCCGGCAACGTACGGGCGCAACCGCTGGCGGCGATCTATCGCGACTCCCCGTTGTTTCGCACGCTGCGTGCTCCCGACCTGCTACTCGGCCGTTGCGGGCGCTGTGAATATCGCACCATTTGCGGCGGCTCGCGTTCGCGCGCTTATGCCCTGACCGGCAACTACCTGGCCACCGACCCGTGGTGCGCCTACGAGCCCGCCGCCGCGCAGCCGTCTCCTTCCTGAGAGCGTTCATAACTCGATTCCCTTCTGTCCGGAGGCGCTCACTCTGCCCGCAAGAGGCGCTTGGCTGACATCTTCGCGGCTGCGGAAGGCGTAGCCGAGCACTCTCCTCTTTTCGGGCCTGGCTACCTGCCCTCACATCACTTGGGGGGCTGGAGTCAGGTGGTGATGGGCTCCACTGCGGCTTTCTGGCGGGTTACGGCGAGCGGGAAGCAGATGAACACCGCGGGGTCGCCGCCAGCACGATGCAAATGCGCTTGCGGCTGGGCGACCGGTGTCATGTGCTGTCGCCACCGCCGGCGTGTCGGCTGAGCGCAGAGCGCGCGTTGAAGCCCAACCGGGGATGAAGCGCCCGGCTCGCCACCCTGCTGCGCTTACGCCACCTGGTGCTGGGCTTCGGCGGCGAGCGCGGGCTTGACGTGACCGATCACACTCCAGCGGTTGCGATAGGGCGCGTAGCGGCCGCGGTAGGGCTTGCCGGCACCGTGCAGGCTGAAGGTCGGCCCCGAGATTTCCGCGGACGGAATCACGAAGATCTCGTCCGCCGCCCGCCGGCGCTTGGCGATGCAGACGAAGACGTCGCAGTAGCGCTTGTCGAAGTGCCCGTGACGGTGGAAGTTGAAGTTCCAGCTCTTGTAATCGTAAGCGTAACGCTTGCCGCCGACGGTCACCGTATGGGCGTAACGGCCGGGATAGGCGATGCGCAACGCGACCCGAACGGCGCTGTTGACCAGCAGGTCGTAGCCCGCGGTGCGTGACACCTCGCTCACGTCCATGCCCATTCGGCGCAGCCGAGTGGCGGTGGCCGCGCGTGCCAGTTGATGCTTGTACTGTCGATTCATGCAAACCGGTCGCACGCAAAAACCTCGGCCTACGCCCAGGTTTCCCGACATCCCGACAACAGATTTTCCGCAACCCTACGCCAGGGGATCAGCGCCGGTGCTTTGGACTATAGCGGCGGCTTTTTGCACTCGCAATGGAAAAATTCGGCGCGGCCGATTTTGTTCTCAGGGAGTCGCCTCGGGCAGTCGCGGCGTAACGAAGAGGCCGTTGCGCTCGGCGTCGAACGGACCACTCCACCGGCTGTGGTGACACGGCGGAATCGGCCCCTCGGCGAAGAAACCGCCGTCGGCCGCGACGATGGCGCGATAGCGCGGGCGCGTAGGACCCAGCACCCGCTCGGTCTCGGCCCCGAGGTCGGCGACCCAACCGCCATCGGGATGCCAGGAGTCCGCCTCGGGGTCGTATACCCACGAGCGCCCATCGTAGGTGATGATTCGTTCCCCTCCGCCCACGCCTTGACGCACCTCGATGCGGTGCACCTGAACTTGGCGGACGCGGTACGGCCAGCATGGCAGCAAGCTATCGTCGGGGACCACGACTCCTGGCAGCAAGGCCAACAGATTCCAGCGAAACTCGGCCGTGACACGCCGGCGCTCCCGCGGCGGCAACGGTAACTGTTCCAGCTGCCGCAAGACCGCCTCATGGTGAGTGGGGTCAGTCTGCAAGGCAAGCCGTAAGGCCTCAATCGCGTCGTTGCCGTTGCCCGCTTGGGCGGTGAGAGCGGCAAGATTCAAATAGCGCTCGGCCTCAGCGCGTTTTCCCCGCTCTGCTGCCGGGGCGTCGCTGAAGGCGTGGTCAATGAGCCACTGCTGTTCACGCAGCGCCTCGTCCAGCTTGCCATCGGCTTGGGCCTCCTGGAATGCGCGGCCGTGCCGTTGCCAGGCCGTGCTGCAACCGGCAGAAACCAAAAGCAGCAAGATCACCGCGAGGCGCATGGCACAACAGTATATCGGCAACTGCCGCTCACGGGAATGCACAATCCTGACTCTGCCGACTCTGCAGCTTTGCCCTGATCGCCCGGCGTTCAAGACGGACGCGAGCCCTGGTCTGCGGGTTGTCTGCGGGTTGCGCGGGATTGCCTCGCCACCACCCACGCACTAACATACGAGCCTTCACATGACTCGGCGGGTGTACCTACAGAGCCTGGGCTGCCCCAAGAACCAGGTGGACAGCGAGCACATGCTCGGTTTGGCAGCGCAGGCCGGGGCCGAGATCGTCCTCGATCCGGCTGAGGCTGACGTGCTGGTGGTGAACACCTGCGGCTTCATTGGTGAGGCCAAAAAGGAATCCATCGAGGCCATTCTCGAACTGGCCGGGCTCAAGCAGGGCAGCCCGGGCAAGCGCTTGATCGTCACCGGCTGCTTGGTGCAGCGCTACGGCGCGGAACTGCAACAGTCGCTGCCCGAGGTCGATGGCTTCTTGGGCACGGGCGACTTCACCCGCTTGCCGGAACTACTCGACGGCGGCCCCGTTGACCTCAGCGCCTACCGGCATGCGGCCCATTTGCTGCCAGCTGCGGAGGTGCCGCGGGCGCGTTCGGGCCATTTTTTCAGCGCCTACCTCAAGATTTCAGAGGGCTGTGATCATCGTTGCAGCTTTTGCATCATTCCGCAGATTCGCGGCCGTCACGAGAGCAGGCCGTTCGATGCGGTAATCGCTGAAGCCGAGGCGTTGGCCAACGACGGCGTGGTCGAGTTGAACTTGATCGCGCAAGACCTGACGGCGTACGGCAGGGATCGGGGCGACGACTCGTCACTGAGCAGCTTGCTGCGCCGTCTGGCACGGATCGACGGTATCCAGTGGGTGCGCTTGCTGTACACCTACCCGCGCTACGTTAACGATGAGCTGCTCGACACCATCGCCGGCGAACCGAAGGTGTGTCGCTACATTGACCTGCCCTTGCAGCACATCAGTGACCGCGTGCTCGCCGCGATGCGCCGCGAACGCAGTGGGAGCGCGCTCAGGCAGCTGGTGGGTCACATGCGTGCACGGGTGCCGGGCGTAACGTTGAGGACCGCGTTCATCGTCGGCTTCCCGGGCGAGAGCGATGATGATTTCGCCGAGTTGCTGGCATTCGTGCGGGAGAGCCGTTTCGATCACGTGGGCGTGTTCCGCTACTCCCGCGAAGAGGGAACCGCGGCGGCCGACATGGCGGAGCAAGTCCCTGCCCGACTCAAGCAGCGGCGCTACCACCGCCTGATGACACTGCAGGCCGGCGTGGCGGCGGAACTGAATCGAGCCCGGGTCGGCGGCATCGAACCGGTATTGGTCTGCGGCCAGGACGGAAACGGACGCTGGTACGGCCGCACCCGTGGCCAAGCACCTGACATCGACGGCGTGCTGTATCTGAGCCAGCCCGAGTCGCCCGGGGCGATTGTGCCCGCCCTGATCCGCGACTCCACGACTTATGATCTCGAGGGAGAGGTGATACCCGGTTGACAGCGGGGCGGATTGCCTCTAAATTCCGCCCCCCTTGAGAGGGCCACATGCGCAAAGCACTATTGAAAAGTGCGCGCGAACGACTGCTGGAGATGCGGCGGCAGGTGTTGCGCGAGATCGACAACGACCTCAAAGAAGGTCGTGAAGGCACCAAGAACGACGGCATGGACACCTACGACCTGGCTAGCGAGGAACGCGATCGTGAGATCAGCTTCATTCTGAGTGATCGCGAGCGCGAGAAGCTGCAGGCAATCCAAGAGGCGCTGGAACGAATCGAAGGCTCCAGCTACGGCATCTGCGACAGCTGCGAGAGCGAGATTGCCCCGGCCCGCCTCGAAGCTATGCCCTTTACCCGCTTGTGTGTCAGCTGTCAGTCCGACCGCGAGAAAGAACTCAAACAGTCCCGCCGCTTTGAGGACGAACGCGCGTATCGCAAACTGGGCGCTACCGACGTCGACGAAGACAACACGTAGCACGGCTCAACGCCCGCAGCGCCTGTCGCCCTAATGGCGCTTCGGATCGCGGGCGATATGTCATCTACGATCGCCAATCAGCGAGAGTCCTTGGCTGCCCTCTTCGCCACCGCAGTACGAGCGGTGGATCCGGCGGCGCTGGTTGCCCTGCGGCTGCGACGTGACGGGCAGAGGCTGAGCGTCACCGGCACCGGCGCGCAGTGGAGCGGGCCAACCCTGATCGCCGGCGCCGGCAAAGCCGCGGCACGAATGGCGCAAGCGGCAGCGGCCACACTCGGTGCCGAGCTGGCTGGCGGTGTGATCGTGTCTCCGCACGGAAGCGGCGCTGGCATTGCCGGTATAACTTGCCGCGAAAGCGGCCACCCACTGCCGGATACCGACGGCGAGTCTGCCACCCGCGCCCTGATCGACGCCCTTGCCGCCCAGCCGCGGGCAGCCGTGCTCGCGCTCATCAGCGGCGGAGCGTCGAGCCTGCTGGTGCAGCCGACAGCGCCGGTTACCCTGAGAGACAAGATCGCCACCACCGCCGCGTTGCTGGCTTGCGGGGCCGATATCCGCGAGTTCAATACCGTGCGCAAGCACTTGTCTTTAGTGAAGGGGGGCGGACTGGTGCGGCTGGCGCGCGGCCGGCCGCTAGTGGCGCTGCTGCTTTCCGACGTCATTGGCGATGATCCCGCCACCATCGGATCGGGGCCGACCGCTGCTGACCCGACGACTTTTGCGGATGCGCTCGGCATTCTGCGGCGCTACCGCATCCTTCAAAGTCTGCCGGCATCGGTGCGCACCGTGCTCCAGGCCGGCGAGCGCGGTGAGCTGCCGGAGACGCTCAAGCCGGACAGCGCCGAGCTTGACGGGGTGACCAATGTGGTGATCGGCTCAAACCGGATAGCGCTAGCGGCCGCGGCCGCCGCTGCCCGTGACGCCGGCTACCAGACGCTAACTGCCGCCGCGCCGTTGTCGGGGGACACTACCGCGTCGGCGCGTACCTACGCCGACTGGGTGCGCCGGGAGAGTCAGGCAAGGAAGGGACCGCTTTGCCTGCTGGCGGGCGGCGAGACCACCGTCCGGCTCGGAGCGAGCCCAGGCCAGGGCGGCCGCAACCAGGAATTCGCCCTCGTCTGTGCCGCGGCAATCGCCGGCCAAGACCTCGCCGTTCTGAGCGCCGGAAGCGATGGCATCGACGGCCCGACCGACGCCGCGGGAGCCTTCGCCGACGGCACCACGCTAGCGCGAGCGCGCCATTGCGGCCTGGACGCAGCCGCGGCGCTTGCCGCTCATGATAGCTACCGCTTCTTCAATGCCCTCGGGGACCTCTTTCAGCCTGGAGCAACCGGTACCAATGTCATGGACATTAAGATCGCGTTGGCCGGTTGAGTACTTGGCCCAGAGCACGCCACCTCGCATGAAGGCGTCTGGGGCGTGCGGCAACTCACCGATTGCATCTGGCCGCCGCCGCCTTGCTTGGCCGGGCGAGGTGTCGTAGGCGTGGGCCTGCGAAGGAGCGAGGATGCGGACAACGATGGTCTTATCCTGTGTCGGGCTGCTATTGGCGGTCATCGCGGCGGGCGCGAGTGCGCTGCCCGCGGAGGTCGAGCGCGCCCTGGCGACGCAGAAGCAGATTTGGGTCGCCACCAGCCGTGCCGATGGCTCGCGCAGCCAGGCTGCGCCGATTTGGTTTTGGTGGGATGGCACCTCCCTGTACTTCTCGACCAGCCCCACCAGCCACAAAGCCAAGCGTATCCGCAAAGGCAGCCCGGTGTTCGTTTCCGTCGAGGGAAAGGACGGGCCATTCTTGAGCGGCAAGCCGGAGATCATAACCGACCTGCAGCTGGTCGAGCGCCTCGGGGGCGAGTATTCCAACAAGTACTGGCTGGCCTGGCTCGGCCTCTTCCGCCCGCGCGCCACCCGCGTCAGTGCCGGCAAGACGGTAGTGGTGAAGGTCGCTCTGGCCGCTCCTGGCAACGGCTAGCGCCAGCGGGCCGGGCTCAGAACCCGGTTGACTCAGGGCGTCAAATCCGCATACTGAACGTTCAGTATGGAGCTGACGACCTCCAGTCGCGGCCAGGATTCACGGCGTGAGTTGCTCAACGTCGCCATCGACTGTTTTGCCCGTTACGGCTACCAGGCCACCTCGATCGATCGGATCGCGCGCGAAGCCGGCGTCACCAAGGGCGCGCTCTATTACCATTTCAAGGACAAGGCCGACTTGCTCTCCGAAGCCGTCAAGAGCCGGGTGGGCCAGTGGGAGCACCGGGTCGTCGAGGAAGTCCGCCCGGTCAGCAGCGCCGCGCAGCAGTTGCGCCGGGTGGCCGATGTCTGTCTCGAACACGCCACCAAGAGCAATCACCGCCGCATGATCATCACGTTGATGGTGGAGGCGCTCGACACCAATGCGCCGCTGTCGGCGGAGTTTCGCGCCATGATGCAGCGCTTCCGCGAGTTTCTGAGGCTGGCAGTGGAGAGCGGGCAGCGCAGCGGCGAGTTTCGCGCCGATGTTGATTCGCATACCGCCGCCGAGGTCTATGCCGGCGCGGTGATGGGCGCCGAGATCCAGTACTATCAAGACCCGACGGCGATCTCGCTGAACGCTACCCTCGACGCTTTCCTGGCACAGTATCTCGGCTGGCTGAGCGCCGGCTTGCAGCAAAGTAATCACCGCCGCTCGCAGCCGACGGCGCGAGCAAGAAGGAGTTGAACCATGGTGAGTTTCCAACCGGGTGAGGAGCAACAACTGATTCGCGAGACGGTCGCAAGTTTCGCCCAGGAGCAGATTCGGCCGGCGGCGCACGAGGCCGATGAAGGCGGCGCGATTCCCGATGGCTTAGTCCAGCAGGGCTGGGAATTGGGACTAGCCACCAGCGCCATTCCGGAGGCTTTCGGCGGAGTCGGCGAGCCCATTTCAGCAATGACAGGTGCGCTCGTCTGTGAGGAACTGGCCTGGGGGGATCTGTCCATTGCCCTGCACCTGTTGGCCCCTCGCCTGCTCATCTACCCGGTGGTCTTGGCGGGCACGGCCGAGCAACAAGAACAGATTCTTCCCGCCTTCACCGGCAACAGCTTTCGTGCCGCCACCGCGGCGGTGATCGAGCCGCGCTTCGGCTTCGACCTCAACGAGCTCAGCACCACCGCCCAACGCAGCAACGGCAGCTACGTGCTCAGCGGCAGCAAGTGCTTGGTCCCCATCGGCGGCAGTGCCGAGCAGACGCTGGTGTACGCCGGCATCGAAGGCGGCGCGGGCGGCTTCATCGTCAACAAGGGGGCGGCCGGCATCAGCCGCATCGAGCGGGAAAAGAACATGGGGCTGCGAGCGCTTGAGACCGATGAGATCGACCTCGATCGCTGCACGGTTCCCGCCGCCGGCCGGCTCGGCGGCGATAAGGGCTGCGACTTTGCCGCGCTCATGAATCGCTCCCGCGTCGGCCTGGCGGCACTCGCCGTCGGCGTCGCCCGGGCGGCTTTCGAGTACGCCCGCGATTACGCCAAGGAGCGCAAGGCGTTCGGTGTCGCCATCGGGCAAAAGCAAGCCATTGCCTTCATGCTGGCGGAGATGGCAACCGAGATCGATGCCACGCGCCTGCTCACCTGGGAGGCCGCGTGGAAGATCGACCGCGGCGAAGCGGCTACCCGCGAGGCCGTGCTGGCCAAGCAGTACGCCGCCAACATGGTGCTCAAGGTCACCGATAACGCGGTTCAGGTGCTCGGCGGTCACGGCTACATCCGCGAGCACCCGGTGGAGCGCTACCTGCGCAACGGCCGCGGCTTTGCCACCTTTGAAGGTTTGGTGATGATCTGACCGGCCGCACGGCCGGCAGCAAGAGTTAGAGACCAGGTTCGACAGAGGTAACTGTACAACGGAGGCTTCCATGATCGACTTCGAACTTCCTGCAGATATCACCCGCAGCCGCGACATGATCCACATGCTCGCCGAGCAAGCCATGCGGCCGATCTCGCGCGAGTACGACGAGCGCGAGCACGAAAAGCCCAGCGAGTTCCTCGAGCTGATGTGGAACGCCTCGAAGGCGAGCCCGGTCAACATCGGCGGTGACGGCAAGGCCGCGAAGAAAGACGCGCCCTCCACTCGCAGTCTGATGTCGGCGGTAACGATCGAAGAGCTGTCCTGGGGCGACGCCGGACTCTACCTCAGCATCCCGAACCCCGGCCTCGGCGGCGCGGCAGTGGCGGCCGCCGGTACGCCCGAGCAGAAGGAGCGCTTCCTGGCGCGCTTTCGCGACGGTGAACCGAAGTGGGGCGCGATGGCGATCACCGAGCCGGGTTGCGGCTCCGACTCCGCCGCTGTCAGCACCACCGCCGTGCGCGACGGTGATCACTGGGTGCTCAACGGCACCAAGATCTTCGTTACCAGCGGCTGGATGGCGGTGGAGAAATCGGACGGCTTCGTCGTGGTCTGGGCCACGGTCGATAAGTCCGCCGGGCGCGCCGGCATCAAGGCCTTCGTGGTCGAGCACCACACCCCGGGCATGACGGTAACGGGCTTGGAGAAGAAGCACGGGATCCGTGCTTCGGACACCGCTACGATCGTGCTGGAGGATTGCCGCATCCCGCTCGACAACCTTCTCGGCACAGCCGAAGTGAAGAAGACCACCGAGGGCTTCAAGGGCGTGATGGCCACTTTCGACTCCACCCGCCCGATCGTAGCCGCCAGCGCCCTCGGGATCGGCCGGGCCGCGCTCGACCTCACCCGCGAGGAGTTGGCGAAGGCCGGCGTCACCATCCGCTACGGCGCGCCGCCACACAAGCTCACCGCGGTCGAGCGCGATTTCATGGACATGGAAGCCAACCTACAGGCGGCTCGCCTACTCACCTGGCGCGCCTGTTGGATGATGGACCAGGGCATGCGCAACAACCTCGAAGCCTCGATGTGCAAAGCCAAGGCGGGCTTGGCGGTCACGCAGGTGACGCAAAAGGCCGTCGAGATCCTCGGCCCGCTGGGCTACTCGCGCAAGCTCCTGCTGGAGAAATGGATGCGCGACGCCAAGATCAACGACATCTTCGAGGGGACGCAGCAGATCAACCTGCTCATCATCGCCCGGCGCATTCTCGACTATTCGAGCAAAGAGCTGAGTTAGCAGCCGGACTGGTTACAACGGATTAAACGGATTGAACGGATTCGAACGAACCGCGAATTCCTCAACTAAACCCGGCGCTCTTCCATTCTCCGATCCGCCGATCCGTTTAATCCGTTGTAGTCTTCGACTTTTAATCCGTTGTAGTCTTCGACTTCCTCAGGCGCCGATCTTCTCCACCTCCAGCCGGGTGCCGCGGTCGTTCTGGCCGGGCTCGTTGGCGATCGGCATCGGGCGCAGGTGGAAGTAGCCGCCGGCGAGCTGGATCGGGTTGATCGGACTCGGGATCGCCACTTGATGTGACTTGTGGCCGGCGAACATGAACGGCTCCCAGGCGTGGTAGACGATCACCTGCCCGGGCCGCACCGCCGGTGACACCTTGGCCTGAATCTCGAAGGCACCGATGTCATTGCGGGCACGAACGCGCTCGCCGTCTTTGATCCCGCGCCCGTCGGCGTCCTTGCTGCTCATGTACATCACCGGCTCGCCACGCTGCAGGCGCAGCATGCGCTTGTCCGACCGCCACATGGTGTGGATCGACCAGCGCGTGTGGCCACCGGTCATTTGCAGCGGATAGTTGCCGCCGATCGGCGGGTTATCCTTGTGCACCGGCAGCTCTTCCCCCAGCTCGAAGTACAGCTCGTGGTCGATGTAGAACTGCATCCGCCGGGTCATCGTCGGCCACACCATCTTCTGCTCGGTGTGCCAGGTGTTCGCCGTGATGGTCTCGTCGGGCTTGATGTCGGCAGCGATACCGATGTTGAGCATGCCCATGCCGATACCGGTGTAACGGGCGTAGCCCTTCTCCTTGAGCTGCTCCCAGTTGGTGCCTTTCAGATTGGAGGCGAGGCCAACCATGTCGTTCATGAACTTGTCGGCGTCATGCTCGGTGTAGCGCTGGCCGAAGGTGAAGGTGTCGTAGATCCCGTCGAGCTGGCGTTCCTTGCCGGCGCGGTCACGGAAAGTGGTCTGCCCGCGGGCAACGGCTTGCTCCTGCAAAGTCTTCATCAGCAGACAGTGCCACTCCCACTCGTCCTTGCACTCGCCCAACGGATCGACCGCCTTGGTGGTCGGGTGCGCAAACGGCGAGATCGGCGTCGCCCACGTCAGGTCGTCCTTCTCATAATAGCCGGAGGCCGGCAGCACGTAGTCGCTCTGCAAACCGGTGCTGCTCATCCGCCAGTCCATGGTGACCATGAGCTTGAGCTTGGGGAGCAGATGCTTGAGGAGCTGGGGATAGCCGCGCACGCGGCGGAAGATGTTGCCGCCCTCTTCGAAGACGATCTTGGGCGGCGTCTTGGGCGCGATCTGCCAGCCTTTGTCGATCGCCTCACGCACGTACGAGTCGATCTCGCGTTTGAGGTGCGGGTCCCACGCCCGCGTGTGGCCGTAGAGTTCCTTGAGGCCGCCGTGGAGGTAGAAGAACAGCACCGAGGAGACGAAGCCGCCCTGGGTGTACATCGCGCGGGCTTCCTCGTAGAGGAACATCTCGTCGGTGGCGCCGTCCCACTTCGCCTTGAGGTACTTCGGCGCGTTCTCCGCCGCCAGCGCGACCATGCCGATTTGCAGCGGCAACGCCGGGGCCACGCCCATCGCCTCCGCCGAGTCGATGGTGAGCCACGGGAAGGCGTTCATGCCGCTGCCCTTCTTGCCGAAATGGCCGCAGAGGGCGAGCACGAGGAACTGCACCCGCTCCATTTCGAGCCCGTGATAGAACTTCGAGAAGTTCGACTGGGTCAGGATCGTCGCGGCCTTCGCCTTCGCGATCTCACGAGCCGCGCGGCGGAGCAGGTCGGGCCTGACCCCGGTGATCCGCTCGGCGGCCTCGGGCGCATACTGCTTGACGTGCTCGCGTAACCGGCTGAATACCGGCGTAACGGTCGCCTCGCCGGCGGTGGTGTGCACCTTGAACTCGCCTTCCAGTGCGGGCCGCACGGGCTCGAGCGCGAGCGTGGTCTTCGAAGAGGGCTGCACGCTTTTCGAGGTCAGATCGTAGAAGAAGAACACATCGTCGGCACCGCCCGGTTCGAGATCGCTCTCGCGCAGAAAGCGCCGCGTGTCTTTGCGCACCAGCAGCGGCAGATCGGTTTGCTCGGCGACGAAAGCGGCGTCGTAGAGCTTCTCCTCGATGATGACGTGTGCCATCGAGAGGCCCAGCGCGGCGTCGCTGCCGATGTTCACCGGCAGCCACAGGTCGGCGTGGATGGAAGATGGGTTGTAATCGGGCGCGATGCTGATGACGCGCGCGCCGCGGTAGCGGGCTTCGTTGAAGAAGTGGGCGTTGGGAATCTGCGTGTAGAGCGGGTTGCCGCCCCACAGCAGGATCACGTCGGAGTAGAACCAATCGTCGGCCGAGCTGGCGAAGCCGATCTTGCCGCACGTCGCCGCCGCGCCGGGGTGGTGATCGCCGATCTCCGCGTTCATGTCCAGGAACGGCGTGTCGAGCAAGAACGAGGTGCGCACCAGGCCGATGCCGTGGCAGCCGTTGGTGGCCGCGGTGCCCAGGTCCCAGTAGATGGCGCCGGGGCCCTGCTCCTTGATGACGTCGAGCATTGTGCCGGCGATGTCCTTGAGCGCTTCGTCCCAGCTCACGCGCTGCCACTTGCCCTCGCCGCGCGCGCCGGCGCGCTTGAGCGGATACTTCAGCCGGTCCGGATCGTACATGCGCTGGCTGTAGCAGGCGCCCTTCTGGCAGCCGCGCGGGTTGAAGTCGGGCACGGCGGAGTTGGTCGGGGTATAGCTGGCGACCTGCTCCTCGCGCAGGACGAGGCCGTCCTTGACGAAGACGTTCCAATTGCAGCCGCGCTGGTACCAGCAGTTGACGTAGTGGGTCCCCTTGGCGATCTTGTCCCAGGTCCATTTCCTCCGAAGGACATCTTCCCAGGTGCGGTAGGATGGCACGGGCGGCAAGCCGCCGCCGGCCGCACCGGCCGCAGCAGCAAAGGACAAGCGGCCGAGCGACAGCGTGAACGCCGCCGCGCCGCTGCCGCGGAGGAATTGTCTGCGGGTGATGTTCAGGCTAGACATGTACCCTCTCGACTTCGACGCGCGTGCCGCGGTCGCACATGCTGGGCTCGCCGATGACCATGGTGGGCTGCAGGTGGTAGTAGCCGCCGGCCAGCTGGATTGGATTGATTGGCGCCGACGTCAGCACTTGGTGGGAGCGCTGCCCGGCGAACTGGAACGGCTCCCAGGCGTGGTAGACAATCACTTGCCCCGGCCGCACTGCCGGTGACACTTTGGCGCGGATCTCGAAGTCGCCGATGTCGTTGCGCACACGCACCGACTCGCCGTCGGCGATGTGCCGCGCTTCGGCATCGGTCGGGCTCATGTACATCACCGGGCCGCCGCGTTGCAGGCGCAGCATCGGCGCGCTGTCGCGCCACGCGGCGTGAATCGACCAGCGCGTGTGTCCGCCGGTCATCTGCAACGGATAGTCGCCGCCGATCGGCGGGTTGTCCTTGTGCACCGGCAGCTCCTCGCCTAACTCGAAATACCAATCGTGATCGATATAGAACTGCATGCGCCGCGTGAGCGTCGGCCACACCATCTTTTTCTCGGTGTGCCAGGTGTTGGCGGTGATGGTCTCGTCGGGCTTGATGTCGGTGGCGTTGCCGATGGTGACCGGACTCATACCGACGGAGGTGAAGCGCGCGCAGCCGTCCTGCTTCAACGTCTGCCAGCTCGTGCCGCCGATGTTGCTGTTCACTTCGAGCAGTGCGCTGAGCAGAGCTTCGGGGTCTTCTTCGGTGTAGCGCCGGCCGAAGGTGAAATCGTCGTAGACGCGATCGAGCCGCCGCACCTTGCCCGCGCGGTCGGTGAACGTCGTGAGCCCGCGCGCCACCGCCCGCTGCTGGATCGTCTTCATCAGCAGGCAATGGATGACCCAATCGGCCTTGGCCTCCTTGAGCGGCTCCGCCGCTTTGGTGGTGGCCTGTGAGAACGGTGCGTGCGGCGTGGCCCAGGTGATGTCGTCGCGTTCGTACCACGCTGCCGCCGGCAGCACGTAGTCGCTGTAGCGTGCGGTGTTGCTCAGGCGCGAGTCGACTGTCACAAGCAGTTTGAGTCGAGGAAGCAAGCCGTCGATCAGCCGGTCGTAACCGCGCACGCGCCGCAGAATGTTGCCGCCGACCTCGAAGAAGATCTTCGGTTCGGTTGTGGGCAGCAACTGCCAACCTTTCTCGACCGCCTCGGTCAGGTGGGCGTCGAGATCGCGCTTGAGGTGCGGGTCCCACCGGCGCGAGCTGCCGGTGAGCGGCGCCAAGGCGCCGAAGCGGTGAAAGAACAGCGTCGCCGAAAGGAACCCGCCCTTCGCGTACTCCTTGCGGGTCTCGCCGTAGATGAACATCTCATTGGTGTGGCCCTGCCACTTGGCGTGAAGCCAGGCCGGCGCCTTCTCCAGGCCGACGGCCGCGAGCGCCAGCTTCATCGGCAGCGCCGGCGCCACCCCGGCGGCTTCGTTGGCGTCGGTGGTGAGCGACGGGAAGGCGTTCATGCCGGCGCCCTTCTTGCCGAAGTGCCCGCACAGCGCCAGCACCAGCAGCTGCACCCGCTCCATCTCGACGCCGTGGTAGAACTTGGAGAAGTTCGACTGGGTCATGATCGTGGCCGCCTTGGCCTTGCCGATGCGACGGGCAAGGTGGCGGATCAGATCGGCAGGCGTGCCGGTGATCGCCGACGCCTTATCCGGCACGTACTCCTCCAGCCGCTCGCGCAACAACGAAAACACCGGCGTCACGGTCACTGACCCGCTGCGGGTCTTCACGTCGTAGTCGCCGTCCAGTGCCGGCTTGATCGTGTCGAGTGCCAGCGTCTTTCTCGGTGCGGCCTTGATTTGCTTGGAGGTCAGGTCGAACACGTAGAAAGCGTCGTCGGCACCGTTCGATTCCACGTCGCTCGCGCGCAGGAATCGGCGGGTGTCTTTGCGCACGAGCAGGGGCAGGTCGGTCTGCTCCGCGATGAACGCGGCGTCGTGGAGATCTTCGGCCACGATCACCTGCGCCAGCGACAGGCCAAGGGCGGCGTCGGTGCCGATGTTCACCGGCACCCACAGATCGGCGTGAATCGCGGAGGCGTTGAGGTCCGGTGTGATGGTGACCACGTCGGCGCGGTGGTAGCGCGCCTCCATGATGAAGTGCGCGTTGGGAATCTGCGTGTAGACGGGATTGCCGCCCCAGATGAGAATCAGGTCGGAATAGAACCAATCGTCGGCCGAGCTGGCGAAGTCGATCTTGCCGCAGGTCACGGCCGTGCCGGGATGATGATCGCCGACCTCGGTGTTGAGATCGAGGACGATGGTGTCCAGCAGGTTGCGGGTGCGAAAGAGCCCGACGCCGTGGCCGCCGCTGCTGTTGCCGCCGCCCATGTCCCAGTAGATGGCGCCGGGGCCTTCGGCGCGCAGGACGTCGATCACGCGGTCCGCGATATCGGTGAGCGCCTCGTCCCAGCTCACGCGCTGCCACTTGTCGTCGCCGCGTTGGCCGACGCGCTTGAGCGGATGCGTCACCCGGCTGGGATCGTACATGCGCTGGCTGTAGCAGGCGCCCTTTTGACAACCGCGCGGATTGAAGTCGGGCACGGCGGCGTTGGTCTGGGGATACTTCCCGACCTGTTCCTCGCGCCATACGAGCCCGTCCTTGACGTAGACGTTCCAGTTACAGCCGCGTTGATACCAGCAGTTAACGTGGTGCGTGCCCTTGGCGACTTTGTCCCACGTCCAGCGCTGGCGATAGACGTCCTCCCACTTCGCGTACGCGGGCGGGCCGGCAGTCGCTGCGTGTGCGGCAGCGGCGCCGCTTGGCCTGACGCCCAGGCGCGTGAGCGAGAGGCCGAGGGACGCGGCTCCAGCGGTCTCCAGGAACTGGCGCCGCGTTAGCGTCATAGCCCGCTTCCCGCCCTCACGCCTTCTGCAGCTCGACGGCGGTGCCGCGTGGGTTGTGGTGCGGGCCGGCGTAGAGGAAGCGGTAGTGGAGCTGGCCGTACTCGGCCATGTGCAGCGCCTTCCACGCCGACGGCACCGGCTCTTGATTGCCCTGCCAGTTCTTGAACTGGAACGGCTCCCAGGCATGGTAGATGATCACCTGCCCGGGCTGCACCGACGGTGAGACTTTCGCGAGCAGCTCGCAGCTGCCGGCGTCGTTGAAGACGCGCACGCGATCGTTGTCGTGGATGGCGCGGGCGGCGGCATCGGCGGCGCCGATGTAGACGTACGGCTCGCCGCGCTGCAGGCGCATCATGGTGTTGTGATCCTGCCAGATGGAGTGAATCGACCAGCGCGTGTGGCCGCCGGTGAGCCGCAGCGGGAAGTCGCCGCCCATCTTGGGCGGCTCCTTGTGCGCCGGCAGCTCCTCGTGCGCGGCAAGGTACCAGTCGTGGTCGATGTAGAACTGCTGCCGCCCGGTCAGCGTCGGCCACGGCTGCTTGTGCTCGACGAACCACTGGCAGGGATAGATCGAATCGCCGGGCTCGTAGTCGCTGCACAGGTTGGTGTGGGTGCGGAATGGCCCCACTTCCTTGATGCGCACGGCTCCCTTTTCGACCGCTTCCTCCCACGAGACGCCCATCTCCGGCGAGCCGTCGGCCACACCCTGGTAGAAATTCAAGTCGTCCTCGGGTGCGAACTTCCCGTTCTTCGACCACTCGTCGTACAGCTTGGTGAGGTCGCGCGGCTTGTCCTGGCCGTCTTTGACCACCGACACGCCCTTGGCCGGCGCGCGCTCCGCGATCTTGCGCGCCAGCAGTCCGAAGATCTCCCACTCGCTCTTCGATTCAGCTAGCGGCTCGACCGCCTTGTCGCCGACGGCGTAGTACGGCACGTAGCTCTGTGCGTACTTGATGCCGCGCCGCTCGTAGTAGCCGCAGCCCGGCAGGACGATGTCCGACTTGGCAGTGGTGACGGACATCTTGAGATTCACACTGACGATCAGATCGAGCTTGGGCCACAGCGTCTTCTCGATTACTTGCGGCGACGGCCACCGCCGCAGCGGGTTGACGCGGGTGTGGATGTACATGCGCGGGGTCTTGCCCGCCTTCGGGTGCAGCGGCAGCCAGCCTTTGGCGACGGATTCCTGGACCGCCTCGGCCAGTGGCTTGCCGGGATTGGCGTCGTGGTAGAGGGGGTTGTTGACGACGTCCTTCAACCCGCCGTGTTCGTAGAGGAACAGGAAGGCGGGCATGTCCATGTACATGTACTTGCGCTCGTAGTCGCGCGTGAACCCGATGATCTCGCGCACGGTGGGTTTGAACGCCTTCATCAGCGCCTTCTGCCACCACTTCGGTTGTTCGCGAGCGAGCAAGGTTTCGAGGCCGCTCAGCATGTACCAGGCGCCGACGCGGATGCCGGTGCCACGCCGGCCGCAGTTGCCGGTGAGCGCCAGCAGCAGGAGCATGGCGCGTTGGAACAGATCGCTGTGGTGATGCTTCATCATGCCCCAGGAGCCGAAGACGGTCACTGCTTTCGCCTTGGCCACGTCGCGGGCGAGGTCGGTGATGACGTTGACGCTGACGCCGGTGATCTTCGCCACCTTCTCCGGCGTGTAGTCTTGCAGCCGCTGCTTGAGCCGCTCGAAGACCGGACGCACGGCCACTTTGCGACCATCGGCCAGCGTCACCTCGAAGCGGCCTTCGAGCGCCGGATCGAGTTTGCCGAGCTTCAGTGTCGTACTGCGGCCGAGACCTTCACTGCCCGGCGCTTCGGCAATTCGATTCTTCGCCGCGTCCCACAGATAGAAGATGTTGTCCTTGCCGCCCTTCTTCACCTCTGCCTGGCGGAGGAAATGCCCGGTGTCGTCGCGCACCAACAGCGGTAGGTCGGTCTGCTCTTTCACGAAGTCGGGCTTGAAGAGCCTCTCGGCGATGAGGAAGTTCACCATCCCGAGCCCGAGCGCCGCATCGGTGGCCACGCGCAGGTTCACCCACTGATCGCAGTGCATGGTGCTGGCGTTGTAGTCGGGCGCGATGCTGACCACCTTGCTGCCGTGGTAGCGCGCCTCCCAGATGAAGTGCGCGTCGGGGATGCGGGTGTACGAGGGGTTGCCGAGCCAGAGCAGAATCAGATCCGCGTGCAAGTAGTCGTCGGTGGTGCTGTCGACGTTGAACATGCCCCAGGTGAGGATCACGCCGAGCGGCATATCGCCGACCGCGGCCCAGCCGTCGAGCTGGGTACTGCCGAGGACGTTAAAGAAGTGCGATTCGCCGGCGGTGGCGGCGCAGTAACCGGCGTTAGCCGTACCGCTGTCGTAGACGACGCAGTCCATGCCGTCTTTAGCGCTGATGTCGATGATCTTGTCGGCAATCTCGGTCAGCGCCTCGTCCCAGGTGATGCGGTTCCACTTGCCCTCGCCGCGCGCGCCGGCGCGCTTGAGCGGATACTTGAGGCGCTGCGGCGCGTACATGAGCTGGCTGGTGCACACGCCCTTCTGGCAGCCGCGCGGATTGAAGTCGGGTAGGGAGGGATTGTTCGCCTCCATCACCGAGTTCTGTTCCTCGCGCCAGACGATGCCGTCTTTGACGAAGACGTTGAACGGGCAGGACGACGCGCAGTTCACCACGTGATGCGCCGCGCGCACGACCTTATCCCACACCCATTGCTGCCGGTAGACGTCTTCCCAGCCGCGGTAATCCGGCAGTTTGCCCAGAGCCGGTACCGTGGTTTGTGCACCCACGCTACTTGCCCCCGAGCGCAGGTGGCGTAGGGACAGCGCAAGGCCGGCGGCGCCGGCGGTTTCAAGAAACTGTCGGCGAGTGAGCCTCATGAGATGTGCGAGCCTCTGCCGCCTATGCCTTACGTGGTTCGAGCGTGGCGGGGTCGGTGGTGAAGGGGCCGAACAGGTTCTTCCACTCGTAGACAATCAGGGTGTCGAGGATCTCCGACTTGCCGCCGGCCTTGGTCTTGGCCATCTCCGCCTTCAGCGTCGCCAGC